>PBTH01000030.1 GCA_002726495.1 Methanobacteriota archaeon
TAGAACGTGCGGCGAAGAAAATGAAGGAATTCAGGGTCTAGAAATTATTTTCTGCTGAGTCAATGGATGAGACACTTCAGAGTCACTTGAACCTTAGGTGCCGGAATCGGCATTAAATCCCTGACAGGGTTGATTGATTTGGATCAGATTTTTTTTTCTTTGACGTCTTCTTACGCTTTTTCTTGCTCTTTTTGTCAGCATTTCCACCGTTGACATCTTCCTCAATAGGAATAATGCCTGCCGCTTCTGCTTTAGCGAGACGTTCGTTGATGATAGGGGTGGCTTCAGGATTGATGTCAATCATGTATGCATTTCGACCAAGTGAAAGCGCTGCTGCACCTGTTGTACCGCTGCCGGCACAGGGGTCAAGAACCCAGTCTCCAGGGTCGCTCGCAATAGCAACAATCCGACGAAGAAGTTTGAACGGCTTCTGGGTGGGATAGTAGCGCTGATCTTGATCAGTTCGTGTGATGTAATGTACATCGGTCCATAAATCCGAGAGCGGTTTACCTTTGTTTTCATGCTTATACAATTTCTTATACAGTGTCGCTTTCTTCATCTTAGGGAAGTGAATACGATCTTCGGCAATCATGCGTAACATTTCTTCTTCTGGAAACCGCCAACCATAGGGTACTTCATAGGTATCTCCTGTCTTTGGATTGGTCACGGTGTAAAAATGGCCCTTACGCGTTTTGTCATGTTTGATAGCGCCCAATGCGTAAAAACCACGGGCGTCCTTTTGAGTATAGGAATTTTCTAGATAATAGTCATCGAGAGGGACGTAAACGAGGTTGAACTTGCGTTTGTTACCACTTGCCATGAAGATGATGTCAACCACCGCACCAAGCTTGTTCTTGACGGTATTTTTCCCATGTGCTTTCTGCCAGAAAATTTTCTCAACTTTTGAGAAGTGCTTGTTCAACACCATTTCAGGAATAAGGCTCTGACCTGCGCTCATGTGCAAAAACAGCGTACCATCTTTTGCGAGTACTCTTTTGCACTGCTCCAAAAGTTGATCCAACCACACAGCGTAATCATCGCCGTCCCACTTGTCTTTGAATTCAGGACCATCAAGAACTGCGGAATACTTGAAGGTTCGACCGAGGTCAAACGGTGGGTCAAGGTAGATGCACTGGAATACACGGTCAAGATTCTTCAAATGGGCGATGCTGTCTTGGATTTGAATGATGTAATTTAGCTCTACTTCACTCACCTCCTTTTTGGGATCTCCCTTGACCTTGTCGCCCATGCTTGGTTGTCATCGCAACTACATATTAAGAAAGCGTAGAGGGGTGTTCACTTTCAATCTGAGTTTTCCCTGACCAGGATTCCATATGGCGCACCACTGACAGCCACCGTGGTGTTCGAATGGGCTAACCAAGTTTATATCCAACAAAGCATGCCACACCAACATGGCTCTTGGATTACCAACGACCCTTGCTGATGGCTGGGTGTACTGCATTCGTGAAGAAGACTATCTCGATGGTTCGTTAGGCAGGTACGTCAAGTTTGGTCTAACAAGTCGGACAGTGCCACAACGAATACGTGAGCATCAAACTGGGAATCCAAGACGGGAAATGTCAGTTTACGACATCAATGTTGAAATGATGAATTATGCTGAAAAATACCTTCATCACTATTTTGCCGTAGACCGAATTGGCGGCGAGTGGTTTGACATGGACGATGCCAGGGTTATGAGCGATGTTGCCCCGATACTTGTCACGCTTCAGGCCGAGATGGCGGCGAG
Organism: Methanobacteriota archaeon; assembly: GCA_002726495.1. Classification (GTDB taxonomy): domain Archaea; phylum Thermoplasmatota; class Poseidoniia; order Poseidoniales; family Poseidoniaceae; genus Poseidonia. The sequence continues at coordinate 1,748 of PBTH01000030.1, forward strand.
AAAAACTGATTTTGTCCAATGGAGGCAATTGAAAAATCAGGTAAGTAATGGAAACGACCTCGCTGCATCAACTGCACACACGGCCTTGCACCAATCGTACAAAACTGCTCAAGAAAGTTTGACACTCGCAACGGCTCAACATGATATACACAAGGCGAACCTCAAGACAATGATTGGGGCAAACGATGGCATTGAAAATGTTATCACGCTCCTCGAAGTCAATAAATCGGATGAATTCAACAAGACTTCTTTCGACGGACTGCTTACGCCAACTCAACTCGCTCAGTGTAACGAGACGAAAACCACCATCAGCGGATCATGTCGAGTGGTAGGAGGCGATAGTTTGTCCGTGTTAGATCCTGCCTTAGCAGCGCAATTAACTGCTGCAAATGCGGCATATACAACAACTCCAAACCTCACAAATCTAACCGGCACTCCATTAGCGCTGACTCAGGCAATTAAAGACGAACACATGCTCTACCTGGCCACAAAACGGCAAGTGAAAGAAGCAGAATGGGAGTGCCTCAAACTGAAAGCACAATTGATTGCGGCCTTGGGACTCAATGACAGCATCACCGGCATCATCACATGGCGCCGTACGTCAACGACCTCAACAACATTCAGCAAGAAACTCGCTCAGGAGAATTTTGAGACGGAATTCAACTCGTGTCTTACACCTCAGCAAAATACAGTTAGTGTCAAATTCCATGAAGGCAGGAAATACAATCCTTGATTTCAACTCAACCCTTGTCGGAATCGAACCGACTCCTCTGCTTTCGCAGCGTGCACCGTACACCAAGGGACTCAAGCCATGTGGGCTGTAATTGCTCCTCCACCATTCCTTCTCGATTGACACTCGCTTTCGCTCGTTCGTGTGCGAACACCGATTAATCGGTGCACGAACCGTCATTTGAGAGGAATTGGAATTCGGAAGGCACGGCTTTCGTATCGGTATAATCTTCAGAATCAAGGCAGACGATGGTCAGTTCCATTGGAGCCAAAGCCATGTACTCTGGAATGGAGCCGTAGTAATTTTTGACTGCATTCATGACTTCATTCAATGTCCCTTGTCCATGAGCAACCGTGACTACATGGTCAACCGTACATCTCTTGACTTCGGGAAACAACAATGAATAGGGTTGCTGTTTCGCCATATCGAGCATCGTCTTGGCAAGCATTGGCGTAGCATTCGGTTCGGACCATCTGAATCTCTTGATGGGATTGGTCATCCACGTGGGATTGCTTTGGAGCACCAAAGCCTGCTTGTTCCACCAAGGGCATCTGGCCACCACTTGATTTGAAAGCGATGCTCTGAGTGCTAGGACTGCGTTCTGGCTGTAAAGAGCAGGAGCAAGGTCCAAGATATTGCCGTACACAATATTGAGCTTGAAATTCTCACCTCTAAGTCTGTAAGTCCTTTTTTCTGGAACGGCCATGAGGATTTCAGGATGCTCCAACAACCCGGTGAGAAACTCGTGGTAAGTGCCTTCTGGCCACGCATGAGCAGGGGGTTCTGGCGTCATGTAGGTGTTTTGAGAACCGTGTTGGTCCATCACCCTGATCCATGTTTCCATCCAATCATCAAGTGTTGTTGCATCAAGATGAATGGGGGCTTGTGCAGTTGCATCAACCAGTTCTTGAATTTGGCCAGGCTGAAGTGACATCTCTGAAACAGTGCCCCAAAACCATGGCTTCATGGCTTTGTTCCAATCGGTGGACCCGAGAGTTCCTTCTGGGTTGTGGTGAACCAAAAAGACCGAAGCGATGTGTGATTCATAATCCCCGTATAAATTCGGAGCAAGCCATTCGACAAGACCCATATTCTCCAAAGAAGAATGGTCTGTGATGGGAAAAACACCATCTTCAGGACATCTAAACCACGGATGGTCTCCTTCGTCCATCAACTTGTGCTTGTGGTCAAGCAATACCAAGCCTCCATCCCTTATCTGGTGAACAATTGAGGACATCCTTTGCCTGAAATCACCCTCAACATCAGCATCCTCTACTGGGAGCCATGACAGCCAATCCACGTAGAGAATGTCGACTGGAGGCATACTCGTGAGCGTCTCGTAAGCTTCTCTACCACCAGCATGAACCTGCCAGTGAGGCGTCTTCATACTCGCTTTTCTGTAGACTTGATGGCCATTAACGGTATCAGGCAACCTCTGAAAGGTGGCCATTCCCGCTTCATTGGCGTTGACGGCCCAAGAATCAGGGACATAATCGCCCCAATCAACCATGAACTGAATGAAAGGATGTTTGGTGTCCTCAAGCAGACCAAAACTGGCATGATAATGCATTGCTGCCGCGGGATGCGCCATCACAAGTGGCCTATTGGGGTCAACCTCAATGGGCAAACCAAACTCCATCGGCGGGCCGTATGAAATGCAATTTCCAAATCCAGTTCTACTTGGATTATGTGCAGTCATGCTCATCACAAACACCTCGGATGATACAATGGAACGACTCTGAAGATTCTCTTTGTTTGCCTTTCAAGCCTCGAATAATCATCTGCAATACAAACTCCGCCTGCGTGTTTATCCTTTGCAGTATCGTAAATGGTATCCTTGTGAAGGGTAATGATGTGTGCAGTGCAAAGTTTTCCACTTGACAGAGGGTCGCTTGGGGGGTCCTTTGAATAGAAACTTAACAAGAACAGGTCGTCGTATTCAACCAATTCATCAATGAAGTATCCGAGTCTCCTCAAGTCACTGTTACAATACGCCAGTTGTAGGCCATATGGCTTCAACGATTCAGACCATGTATGTGGGGCTTGGGAGTTTGTCACCTCTTTGAAATCCTCTGGAGTCGTACAAGCCCCAGTTGAATTTGCAACCATTGACAAGGTCGTAGCAACGCATGAAGGTCCTTGCTGCCTCACATGCTCGATGCTGAGGTCAGAAAAGAACGGGCCCGTGGGCTCATGGCTTCCTCCTGAATACCACAGCGGAGCAGTAGGGTTCGGCTTCCAAGCAGATTTCACTCCCAGTCCCCCTTGAATTCCTCACCAAATTTTGGCTCGTTATCTTCAGAAGTTTGAATGATGGCTTGGTTGCACAGGTCGCAAATGCAATCCTTGTCCTCCCATTCCTTGTATTCCTTAATCCTGTAAGCGTTGTATTCGTTCTGTAATGTCATGAATTCCATGAACATCGTCATCATCGTTATCCAGTTTATGTTTTTATTTTCATTATGTTTCATTTGTTTCACCTCATAGGTAATAGTAATCTTCAGGTCTGCCTGAAGGGTATTCTTGCTCGATCTTTTGGATGTATTCGGCTGTTGATTCAGCCTCTTTGTATTGGATTTGCCAAATGTGGAAATCGTCAATGCAAAGATGAATGGCTGAAAGGAGTGATGAAGGAAATGTATCTCCCTTGCCCCAAACACAGAAACTGCTGTCTGGGGTGTGGATGGTTCTCCTCCCTCCGTAAACGGGGATATAATCGGGACAATACCACCAAGGGCCGAGTGAATGACCAATGTGGTCTTCAAAAGCGTAACCTTCCCTTCTCCACATCCATGCTTTGGGCTTCTTAGCATTCGCCTCAAGTCTAGCTTTGTACTCTGCGTACGTCCCTGGCGTACCCCATGCTTCAATTTCGAGACCGAAATCGAATGCAAAGGTATGGCCGTGTTTTCCCTGAATGGTTATTGTATAACCCTCGTAAGATACTGCTTCATGCTCGTGTATGAGTTGTGTGACTGCAAGCCAATGCTCTCTTTGAGCAATGGTTTCAGGTGGGTCCCTCTCTGAGTCCACAAAATGGAGGTCACTGTCCATTGACGTGAGACATAATTCCCAATCAGGCCAATTATCCCACGCAGTTCCAGCAGCAGTATTGTGTTGATTGTAAGCAGCAAAGATTTGGATGAAGGCTTCAACTTCATCCAATTCACCGTCATGGTCAATCAGTTCTTCGGGGTCAGTGTATCCGTTTTCGACAAACCAAGCCGCATTTTTTTCTATGTTTATGTTGTTTTTTGTTTCATTGTGTTTCATCTTATTCACTTCCTTTGTTGAGTTTATGCACCTCCGTGCGTTTGAGCAGTTGGGACACCGGGAATCGAACCCGGATCGAACGGTCCGCAGCCGAACATGCTATCCATTACACCATGCCCCATTGAGCTCAAACCGACAGAGGTACCCGGATTCGAACCGGGGTCCAAGGATTCGAAATCCCTGATGCTATCCACTACACCATACCTCCATGCGGTTTGATGCAAGACAGCGGTTGCCCTATAGGGGGTAAACGCGGTCTTACAATATGCGAGTGCCAATTGATCATCGGCGTTTACGGAGGGGCAGTTGTGCCACATTTCGGTGTTGGAAAGTGTCGCCCCTCATGATATTCCCTCGCAGGTAAATGTCAATAAACGCCCACACTATTTAAAACCATCGGTTTCTTGTTATACTACAGTGTATACAAGACTCATTCATGTTGCTTTATTTTGCACAAAATCGGCTCTCGTTTACGCATTGTGACCTAATTTAGACGAATTATGGGGAATCATAGGCTGTCATATTATAACCTCTACATGTCGTCGTTTATGTCATGGTAACCACCACGTCGCCCAAAAACATGTTAATAGCCGGAATTATTCTGGTACTCTTGAACGTTGCAGCACTGAGCCCGCTCTCCACTGGAGCGGTTGAAGGCGCTGTGGATGATAACTTCGAAGACTTTTCAAAAGACAGCGTCTGTTATGACGACGACTGTGAAGAAGCTGAAGACGATTGGGCTTCCTCAACATCCCAGCGTGATTTCTACGGATGGTCCGTCAACAACCTGGATGACGTCATGGCCAACGGAACTGCACCGGCATACACAAAGGTCGGCCCAGTCACCTACGACATCACCACAACAAGAACCATCAATGCATACGATGAAACTGCAGGGACTCTTACCTACAACTCCGTGAAGACCTTTGCATGCGCTGATGACAGTGAAGTCTCTTGCGACACCGACGTCACTCAACTCAACATTGCGTTCCAAACCCAAGTCATTGGAGCCACAGGAATGGCCATCAATGGGATCATGGACACCACAAAAGCCGCATACACCGCGGGAATGCTCGCCAAAGACCTCGAGTCTCTTGGAGCAGGTTCCGCTGCATCTCAAGCAGTTGCGGCAGGTTATGCTCAAGCCGTAGCTGACGCCACGGCAGTTGGAGGTACAGAAGCCATGGCCAGTGCAGGTGTGGGGGGCAATTTCTTCGCACAATTCAACGCATACTTCGCTGCAATGAACATGAGTGGAATGAACAATGTCTCTCCTTACGATGGCGTAAGTCTCAGTTATACCGACATCGGTGGAGCAACATCCAACTTCTCCAACCTTACTTACGCTTTCAACGAAGCCATGATGCCTGGCTCTGGTGAAGATGTTTCACTCCTCAGTGCTGTGGGAACCATGGTGTTCGCTGGTCATTGTGACGCCTACCCGACCTCACCCGAAAACGCAACTATACGTGCTTCAATCTGGCAATATTTGGATTCAAATGAGGCAGCGACTGTTGCGAACGATTACGCCTTGTGCTTTGGAATCGGAGGTAACTTCGGAACAACCTTTGGCGGCGGTGACGCAACTCTCGGAGTTGGAGACACTACTGGTACAGCCGTCAATGTCTCAACACGTCTCGGCTATCTCGGAATCACCATGGATGAAATGAGCGCCATGGGCATGCTCTTCGGAGATGGTGATGATGTGATCACAGGCCTTCTCGAAGTGAATGATGCCGGCACTGAATACGGTGTCGCTAACTTCCTCGGTATGGAAGCATCAGCAGCAATGACCGCCTATGGAATGGACCAAGCAACCTATGCTTCGGTATATGGCTGGGCCGCTTCGTGGTTCGGAGATGTGACATCACTACCAATGGTTCTCCTTGGCGGATCAGGTCAAATGACTGCATCATTGTTTGTCAACACAACCTTTGGTGCAGAGGACCCACTCAACGGTGGTTACCTCAACAACAGTCTCAACCTCGGTGGAGGGTGGGCTGCACTGGGCGCATCGGGTGGAAATGCAGTTGACCTTGACCCAGCACTCTCTGGATACGCACTCTACGGACCTCTTGGACTCACCACGAGTACCGGTTCTTCAATCTTCCTTTATGGAGAACTTTCAGGATTCACACCCCCTCTTAACTTCTCTACAAACCCGCCAACACCAGCTGCTCCAGAGGTTTGGAACGCAGACACCATCGCTAAGCTTTACGGCGTTGATACCAATGCTGCAAACGCAATGCGCGCACTCATGATGGGCCCAATTTATGGAACAACCAGTGAAGCGTTTGTCCCAGGATACCTTATGTCCAACTTTGGAACCACGCCTTACCTCACGCAATCCTTCAACAGTTGGTTGCTCGGATGGCATGACCCAGTCAGTGCTTTCTTGGCTACTGGAAACCCAATGGACATGTCCGTTGGCTGGGCCTCCCTTGAGACCAACGCTACTTACTACGGTTCAGCAGGAATTGCAAACGGCGACGGAACCAACTACACCATGTGCACTGGAGAAGTCGATACCTGTGACAAGGGCGAAACCTTGCTTGAAGACGGGTCTGCACAACTCTCATGGCGTAACGACGCTATGTACGCTGCAACCTACGGTCTCATCACGCCTGAATCCCTTGTCAACACCACGGGTGGATTCGTAACTGGAACAGGTGACCTTGTTGATGTTAGCGGATACGCTGTTGCTGAGATTACCTGTGAAGGAACTGGAACGGTGAAGAACATTCCTGTTGACACCTGCACTGCCTCAGTAGACCCAACAAAGCGCTCCATTCAAGCCAACCTCTTGGAGACTTACACGTTGCTTGACGCAACACCTGGTGCGCTCCCAGTCTACTTTGGTAGCGACATCAGCATGGAAGCAGAACAACTCTCCGGACTCATCATCGCTGGAGAATCAACCTCAACCTTCTACTTGGACACCCGTGCTCACACGAACCAAGCAAGTGAACCAAGCATGTCTGATTTGGTTCCTGTGTTCCAAATTGAGTCTTCCTCAATGATTGGTGATAGCGATGCGGAAACCATGGAGAGTTCAATTGTCACCAACCAAGACGCCATGGCTTACTGGACCAACTTTGATCATCCAATCGACTATGTCACGCTACTCTTCTGGATTGGTGGAATCGCTCTCATTGCCATCGGAATGATCTCCGCAGCAAATGCATCAGACGAGGATGAAGAGGCCAAGGACCACGAAGGTGCTATGGACAGTACAGAATCCGAAGATGCTTCAGAAGAAGCAGCATCCGAAGAAACCTCAGAGTAAACCTTGAGTTTCTCGGCATGACCCTTGGGTCACTTACGAGGATAGAGTGATTGCGCAAGCCATGGGCTGAGCATTTCAAACCGGTTTTCTGAATAAGGGCTCTCGGTATGTTTTTGTTCCCCACCCCTACCCACCAATATGCAACCTCCACAGATACCCCCCCCATATGCTCCTGCAGCAGACCAACACCAACCTCCACATCCTCAACCTGGGATTCCACATGGAACGGCTCCTGTACCAATGCCACTTCCCCTTCCTCATCAGCTACCCCTGCCTGCTGCTGCCCCAAACCCTGCGGATGTCACGCCATTGGTGGAGGCAAACGAAAGCAGCAGTATCTTTGTGAAGGGAAAGGAAAAGGTGAGCGCTTTCGGCGCTCTTCCATTCTTTGTTATTCTGATTGCCATTGCACTCATGTCATCAGGAATCAGCTATTTGGTGTTCAGCGGACCCGCAACACCCGGTGAATATGAACGAACGTGGTATTCTAGCGGCCATCAGGGTCACATGATTTTAGAAAGTGATGGGACTCTCCAAGATTGGGATCCCGATTCTGAGAGTTGGGTCAGTGAAACCGAAGCAGATGGTAAGGTGAATTCAGTAAGTTGGAGTGTAGAGCATGACTTATTTTGTATGGCAACATTATTCTCGACCGATGACGTAAATACCTTTTTCAACAATTTCTGTTATTCTGCTGAAATCGTCGGGGATGCGCTTTGGATTTCGGGACATAATGGGCTGTCTTGTGATGTTTATTTCGCATGGGATGATGTTGACAAACCCTCATGGGGATGGGATGGTGTTGAGTGGGTTTCTGATTGGAACGAAGAACTTGAGAAAGTTTACGATGACCGGCCTTCAATTTGTTCAGAAATCACTCTTGAGTCATTGAAAGCGTACGAATACGTACCACTTGGCGAAGACATTTGAACCTCTTGGACACAGATGGCTTTTGTGTACAAGGGCTCCCTTCAATGCGTATATGCCTACAACGGTAGCGTCTGTATCGGCCCACTGCGCCCTTATCCGAAACGATTTGTACATACTTTCGATTGGCGAAGGATTATATGTTCAGTTAATTTAATTTTAGTTAATCGAGGTGTTAGATCTGATGTTACAACTTATACTCGGCTTACCTGTAGTATTATGCCTTTTTGGCTGGTCAACATATAACCTCTATCATGGCGGAGTTTTTGTTAAGCAGAAAGGTTGGAAAACAAAGGAAGAATTTCCTAAAACATTCTGGTTTACTGTCTTACTGCCTTATGTATTTGCAGCACTTGCAGTATGGGGGATTATTGATCCGGATGGATTGTGGAGTTTTGTTAAATTCGCTCTAGGTCCACTTGAATTCTTTGGAATTGCCACA
>PBTH01000031.1 GCA_002726495.1 Methanobacteriota archaeon
AAGCGCCCAGATCGAGTTGAGTTCTCTCCATGTGATCGCTTACCTCGATGCAGTGCTCCACGGCGACACCAGTCGTTTTCGGGACGCATTTAATCGGGAACAAGGAGCGCAAATTGTGAGCGACCCGAAGGCATACATCGATGAAAATCTTGACATGAGTTCGTTCTTGATCTTCTCAAATTCCTCCTCCACGCCCAGCGCCCAAATGCCGTTGAATGCAACCCAATCTTTCATCATGCAGACCAATTGGACGCTGCGAGATGGAACAAATTACTCAGAACTTCCATCCCAGTGGGATGTGAACGTAAGTTGTGGCTGGAGTGGAGGCGCATGGCCTACCATCGGTTCCCTTTCTCCAAACGGGACGGCGACATGTGAGTATCCAATGGTATCTGTTGCCCCAGGATCTCATAAAGCGTGGATGCGAGTTTCTGTTGAAGGTGCGCCCTCCTCGTTGTATGCGACGGTTTCCCGAACCAACACACCGATGATTCTAACAAATCCTGCTCCGACCATTTTCGTAGCACAGCACGGTAGTTCTTCGTTCAATGTGTCCGATGCGGCTTCCGACCCAGATGGCACACTGGTTCGGGCAATTGAAGCCACGCTTGTGGGCGATAATTCATCTCATTTCGGAGTGACCTTGGGTGCAGATGGATTGACGATGGAGGTTTACCACGCAGTTCAAGAAGAATGGTTGGGAGAGTGCTTACTTGAACTCAAACTGAAAAGCGATGGAGGTGTTGTTGATGAACAAAACACTACATTGCGAGTGTTCTTGTCACCCGTGGATGACCCAGTGGTTAAGTTTGGAGGTGTGCCACAGCAACTGCTTGAAGAAGACGGTGCAAGTGTTGCTTTCGATTTCTCCGATGTAGCCCTTGACCCCGAAGGAGAAGCACTTCTTGTCTCTATCAATGGAGCAAACACCGGTTCAGATGGGCCGATTCAATTTTCAGTATCAAACGGTATCTTGACCATGACTCCTCTCCCAGATCAATACGGAGCAGTAATTCTTGACGCCTTGGTTGGAGATGGAACGACTCCGGCAATTGAAATGGAAATTCCAGTATTGGTTGAATCAAGGAACGATCCTGTAAGCATCAACCAATCCGCTTGGGAGAATGTGACCATGGACGAGGATTCTACTCATGTGTTGAACCTTAGCCTCATGGCTTACGATATTGATGGAGATGTGCTCGTTTGGTCATCCTATCACAACCATTCAGAGGTGAGCATTGAACGTGTTTTAGATCAATACATTATCACTCCTCAACAGGATGTGAATGGCGTGTTCGAGATGCTTTGGTTCAATGTAAGCGATGGAACCTCTTCCCATAATCACGCTCTTACACTTACGGTTCTTCCTGTCGGAGACCCACCTTTTGCCTCAATTACGAGCATCCAGCCTGTTGCTGGAAGTAGTACTGCGACGATGCAATGGACGGTCATTGATGTGGACGGCACGACCAATACCAATGCTGCAGTGTTCGTGGACGGGGAGGAAGTAAGCGTTAACCACTCCTGTCTTGAAGAAGGTCTCTCGACGCAATGTGTCACACTCATCCCTCTGCCATCATCTCCCAGCGGTATCGTGATGGTTGAGTTGAAGGTTCACGATGATGAATTGGACAGCGATGTTGTCGTATCCTATGCCCTTGATTTTGCTTCAAGCGACACGGGTTCACCATCCGAAGAAAACGACGGTTCTGCTTCCTCTATTGACCTTCAAACAAGTCTTATCGTAGCGGCTGCCTTGCTGCTTACACTTGCTACTTTATTGACGGTTGCTCTGCGTTCCCGAGATGCAAGTAAGCCTTCAGGTGAGATGCCGTCAACGAGCATCAAAACGGATGAAGTCGTTGAAGTTGAAGTCGAGAATGAGCCAAGCGGTTTGTTGGCCCGAGTCAATCGTCTTCGCTGATCACAGAGGAATATTTCCGTGCTTCTTCGGAGGCGACCATTCACGCTTAGATTTGAGAATGTTCAGGGCGCGAATAAGGCGAAGACGGCTTTCTGATGGTTCAATGACATCGTCCAACCAACCGTTTCTTGCCGCAACATACGGGTCGCCAAACTTTTCTTTGTATTCATCAACCAGTCGCAGACGAACATCTTCTTTCTCTTCGTCAGGTACCGCTTGGATTTCTCTTCGATGAATGATATTCACTGCTCCTTCAGCCCCCATTACTGCGAGTTCAGCGGTAGGCCATGCCACATTGTAATCGCTTTGCAAATGCTTGCATGACATGGCCAAATACGCTCCGCCGTAAGCCTTTCTTGTCACAAGCGTGAGTTTGGGAACGGTTGCTTCTGCATAGGCGAAGAGGAGTTTTGCGCCATGCCGGATGATTCCTCCCCACTCTTGTACCACGCCGGGTAGGAATCCAGGTACGTCCTCAAAGGTGACCAGTGGTATGTTGAAAGCGTCGCACATTCGTATGAACCTTGCAGCTTTGATCGAGGCATCGATGTCCAAGCATCCCGCCAATACCTTGGGTTGATTTCCAACAACTCCGATGGTCATTCCATTGAGGCGAGCAAAACCGATGATGATGTTGTCGGCATAGGCAGGAAACAGTTCCATAAACATGCCATCATCAACAACTTCCTCAACAACGGTAACCATATCGTAAGGTTTGTTTGGATTGTCTGGCACCACATCTTGAAGCACTTCATTGGAGCGTTCAATAGGGTCTGCAGTAGGCACGAGTGGAGGGTCAGCCATGTTGTGGTCGGGCAAATAAGAGAGAATCATACAGGCCAAATCACATGCATCTTCTTCATCATCAGCGATGAGAGAGGCAATCCCTGATCGTGATGCATGGAGGTTTGCACCGCCTAATCCGGCGGCATCCACTTCCCCATTGATGACTTCAGGAGTTTCCAAGGGTGATGAGAGGAACAACTGACCGTGTTCTTCTCCCAAAATAGTGATGTCTGACAGTGCTGCTGCCAAAGCCGAAACGCCAACAACCGGGCCTAATACGATACTTATGATCGGTATTCTGCCACTGCATTGTACCAATCGGTCAAGCAGTTCTCCGGTTCCTGCGAGCGCATTAACGCCGTCTTGAGCTCGTTGTCCACCACCGTCCCACATGGCGATAAGAGGGGCTTTTGCTCGTTCCGCCATTTCTACAATTTTTGCAATTTTGAGTGCGTGCATTTCACCCATGCTACCACCGTGGACACTGAAATCTTGGGCGAAGCAGTAGATTCTCCTCCCGTCAATGGTCCCTTGGCCGGCTACAACTCCATCCCCCAGAGTCTTGTGAAGGAACATGTTGTGGTCATCGGTTCTGTGCGTCACAAATGCGTCAATTTCGAGAAATGAATCTTCGTCCAAAAGGAGTCCTAAGCGGTCCCGTGCTGTGCCGCGACCGGATGAGCGAATCGCTTCTTGTCGTTTCAGTCCCCCGCCGAGCCGTGCTGCTTCCTGCTTTGCTTTGAGGTCTTCAAGACGGTGTGTTGAATTCCCCTGCATGATACTTCCACTCCTTCTCGGTTTTTGATTGACGCGCTCACTCATGCAGGTTATCACGATGTTCTCCACAGAGATTTCTTGTTAGAGCGTCCTTGAGTTCCATTCCTTGGGACAAACACCAATGCGTTTTCACAGTGATGGCTTCAGGAGTTGAACTGATTCCATGGCCAAGTATTCCCATGTCAATTTGCTTTCTTCCTTTGGAATAAACATTCATGTCAACGGGTCCGTTAATACACTGGTTAACGATGACGACAGGGAGTTCCCTGTTCATGCAACGTGTCAATACGCGCCATAGTTGCACGTTTTCCGGGGCATCCTTCTGCGGGTCGTCAATTGGGAGATGTCCTAAGCCTGTTCCGTGAATTACGACACCTTGCACTCCAGTTGCAACAATGGCCTCGATATGTTCTGCGTGGAGCCACGGCCCTGCGACGAATTGAGCAATGCGTTGTCCAGTTTCAAACATGCTTGGACGAGAGGTCTTTTCTCTTGCTTGACTTTCGCTTCTTCGGCGTTCATAATCTGGCGTTAATTGTGTTTCATATCCATTGGGCATGATGGATATTCTCGCTAGAGGTTGGCCGTTAACAGCTTGGAATGCATCCCGACGAGATGAGTGCATTTTCCTCACAGCAAATCCCGAATGAATGGCCATTGTACCATCGCTTTGGGTATCGTGCATCACGACAACACAAGCATCGCCAGCATCCCCTGTTGGTTGAGGCCCATAAGCGGCCCAATGCACGGCGGCAAGGAGGTTTTCTGTAGCATCAGAAGAACCTCTATCGCTTGACCGTTGGGAGCCGACCATGGCTATTGGCCCAGGAGGTGTTTCACCCTTACCGGCAAAGGCAAATCCGATGGCGGAGGCTGTGATATGCATGGTATCGGTTCCGTGAGAGATCACGACGCCTCTGCATCCATCTGCAAAAGCGGCGGCACACGCCTCGGAAATGATGTTCCAGTGTTGTGGACGAATGTCGTCGCTGAACATGTTTCCTATTTTTACCGCTTCCAATTGTGCAATGGATGCTAATTCAGGGATTGCATCAAGCATTTCCTCTGGTTCAAAGCGAGCATCAACAGCGCCGGTCGCGTAATCTACTTTTGAGGCAATGGTTCCTCCAGTGTGGATAAGGCGAACACGGGGAAGGTCATCGGATGCTTTAGGTGTGTGAAGTTCAGTTGATGCAACCGGTTGATTTGAGGCCACAGATTCCCACGAAACAATGCTGTCTTGGGGATAATTGACGTTGTAGCCATTATCAAGTTTGAGCGAGATATGTTTTGGTGCAGAAGGCGGCAAGACCAACCCTTCGTGAGTGGCTTCACCGTTAAGCGTCGTGACGGTAGCAACGATGCGTTCACCGGGTGTTGGTAGGCCTTCCATAGACGATGGAGGTCAAGACGCCACATGAAGGGTTCGCTTCACTGAGACAGGTCTTTGATTTTCTCGACCAAATCCATTCGACGCAGTCGCCATACTCCAAACGGCGTCATGGCTACTGCAATGATGATGACTCCACTCATGAGTTGCCAAGCAACACTTGGAACAATTGTCACTGGGACGAAGAATTGCCAGGATGAGAAGGAAGCTGCTAATCCGACCGCCCCACCGTAAGCAAACAGAACGCCAACAAGGCCACCAATGATACCGATGAGCAGACTCTCAAACAGAAGCATTGTCCCAAGGTTGCGCGTCGAGGCACCAAGAACACGTAAGGTGGCCAGTTCGAAATCACGCTCAGCGACGTTCATGATCATTGTATTGAACATGACAACAACAGTGAACAACAATCCAAGGTACATCATCGCCTGGAAAATCTGGGTCTGCTGGTCGAGCAAACTGTTGATACCATTGAGGAGTGTCTGGCGCTCCACAATGCCCATGGATGCCTCACCTAAGGCCGAATCAACCTCAACCCCTTGTGGAAGTTCAAGATAGACTGAGGTCGCATTGACGCCTAAAATCCCGCTCAAATCCTCACGCAAGAAATACATCGTTCTCGCCAATTCTGCTGCCGATGTAGCGACGATCTCGACTTCGGTTTGAGCGCCATTAAGACTGACTGTTTGCTGTTCTCCAATGCTCCAACCGAGGAAGGTCATGCTTCCTTCATCCATCATGACTTGCGGAACCGTCATGTTTCCAGTAGGCGTATTGCCCTCCAAGAGGGAGACAGCACGCATACCAGTCTCAAATGAGTCAAGACCTACAAGCGTGAAGGTTCGTTCGATTTCATCAGCATCAGCAACTGAGCCGAGTGGCATTTCAATGATCATCTCATACGAGGCTGAATTGTTGGTTGCCCAATCAACGACAGGACCTTCGCCCTCCGGCATAATGTAGACTTGTGCATCCCAAGTTTGGTCGTCCTCAAGAGCGCTGACCATTGTGTCTTGCAAACCAGCTGACATCATCTGAATTGAACCAAAGAGCATCAAAGAAATGCCAACTGCGACAAAAGTCATGGTCAGACGAATGGGTTTACGGACACTTGAGCGGATTGATAGACCAAGCGTTGTTGGCATCCAAGAGGTGAGTTTTCGCAGTAGGTTTGACCCCACTCGCATCTCGTTTTGACCGCTTAATACGGCTAGAGGGTCAAGTCGGCTTGCCTTCCATGCAGGGAAAGCACCCGAGAGGAACACGATGAGCATGGTCGAACCGATGACAGATGTAACAACTGAAGTTGGAACCGAGCGTTCCACAATTGGAACGCCAACCAAATCTTGGTAAAAGTCCAACATTCCATTCATGCCACTCGGTCCTGCCAAGGCGCCTAGAGCGCAACCAACCCCTCCAATAACCAACGGAGCGATGAGATAGCCGGTCATGAGCGATGAGCGCTTGACACCTAATGTTCGCAATACTGCAATTTCTTTGGCTTGGCTTTGAACCAAGCGTTGAAGACTGAGGACAATGGTAATAGCGGCAATTGAAGCGATCATGACGGTGAATGGGACGGTTGTTCGCTTCGTTCCTTCCAAATCTTGTCGCATGACTTCGACGGGTTCGTTTTGCCCCCGGTCGCGAACACGGGCGTCCAACGCTGCTTCGCCAAGAGCCACATCGACAAGTTCCTTCACATCATCAATCTCATCGCCCTCATCTTCGCTGGTGTCGGGTAAATCAAAGGATGGTGTGCCTTCGACATCAAGTAGAATCGTATTGCTAGTGCCCTGGACTTCCCCAGTGAGGCGGGCCATTCCAGCTTCAGAAAGGTAGCCAACCACGTATTGACCTGGCTCGGATGGGAACAATTCACCCTCAGGCGCAAAGATGACTTGAAGTGGGTGATACCCGGTGCCGACCACCGTAAATTCAGCCGTAGCGTTTCCTGCTCCGATACTTACCGTATCGCCAAGACTGAGTTCAAGGGCTTCCGTGACGTGAGCATCGATGACGATCTCATCTGCAGCCACGGCGGTTCGGCCTTCAGAATGTCCTTCTGGCATCCACACGCGGTCGGCATTGGCACCGTCAGGGATGCCGTGCCATAGTGAGTTGATGATGTGCTGGCCGGTATCGTTGGTGTGGAACATTGCGCCTTGTGTTACAGTTCGACCTTCACAAGAGTCAAGCGATTGAGAAACGGAAGAAGAATCCCAAGCCGTTTCCAAAGCATTACAGAATGAATTGACCTCTTCTGGCGTCCAAAGAGCACTTCGGTTGTCGATCCACACATCAGCAAGATTCGCTCCGTTTTCATCGTCGGCTTGCATGGTATCGTACATGCCACCGAGATTGTGAGCGTATCCTCCAAAGGTAATTCCGGCAAAGACGCCGACAAACACCATCAACACGACGGCCAAAAGCCGCAATTTGGTTCGCCATAGGCTTCGAGCCAAACGCTTGTTCAAGAGAGCAGACATGGTAAATCCTCATTCAGAATCGTTGTTCGTTTGTTCGTCCGAGACAATTTTCCCACTGTCAATTCGAATAACTCTCGTTGCATATTTGATGAGGCCTTCGTCGTGTGTGACAAAGACTGATGTAATGTTTTCTTGCTTGCATGCACTCACCAAGGCCTCCATGACTTTGTTTGAAGTCTCGGTATCGAGGTTACCGGTGAGTTCATCCCCGAGCAAAAGGGTTGGACGCTTTGCAATGCTCCGAGCAATGGCAACTCGCTGCTGCTGGCCCCCGCTGATTTCACCGGGAAAACGGTCGACCTCTGCTTCCAGACCGACGAGTTTCAACAATTCCCTTGCTCGAGCTGGGTCTTTTTTACCAGCCAATTCTTGTATCAAGAGGATGTTCTCAAGAACACTGAGGTCTTGAAGGAGATTAAAAAATTGGAACACATAGCCAATATTTTCTCTACGAAAAGAGGTCATTTTCTCGGAATTGTTTCGAGGGACTGCATCCAATTCCTCCTTTTGATTGGACATGAAGGTGTATGTTCCGCCGGTTGGGCTGTCAAGGGCTGAAAGACAATTCAGCAATGTTGTTTTTCCTGAACCAGAGGGGCCCAGAAGAATAACACGTTCGCCTTCGTGGATTTCAAAACTCACGCCATCAAGGGCTTTGACAACGCCAGCAGGTGTTTCGTAATGCCGTTCAATATTTGCCATTTCCAATAGGGTTTCCTTCATCGCCATCAATTGGTCCAAAGGAAGTTAGGATTTAATCAGTACGCAAAGGTGTCGAGGTGATGGTGCCGGGAGCGGGGCTCGAACCCGCGACCTTCGGATGTCTCAGACACCACAAGGGGCTTGCACGTCATACGATCGCCTTGGAGGCTGCCCTATGAGTCCGACGCGCTACCAACTACGCCACCCCGGCCTAACCTGCGCTGAGCCCTTCCCTCTTTGAAGAAATCGGAAGTATGGGCTCAGTTGGGTCAAATCAAATGGCTCGTATTTTGATGCCATATCACCGTAGTATTCTAACACCCCCTCGTCTCCCGAGGTGTTATGGTGGACCTCCGAACAGCCATGGCAGCGGCTCAAGCAGCCGATAGGAAGTCCAGAGACGGTCGACCGGGTGCTGACGACAAAAAGAAGCGTCGCTCAGGTGCTGATTTGGGAATAGAACCCTTTGACCCTGTCAAGTACGTTGGAAAAGAAAAAGCTGACACGTCCTCGATGTGGCTGGTCATCCTGTTTGCATTTACGGTGACTGCCCTTATGCGGTATGTGCTGATGCCCTCAACTGCAAAAGACAAAACCGATATCCTTTACATGATGCCCCTTGTCATGATTATTCTTATTCCTCAAATTCACAGAATGGTTATGCCTGAACGTTTCCTTGAGCATTACACCAAAGGAACTTGGTTTAGAGCCACATTCCTCTACACCTTCACTTTTCTTTCGTTAGCATTCCTCCTCGTCAACCCCCCATTCGGAGACATTGTCGCACCTCAAGTTGCGAGTGATTGGGAGATTGTCGTTGACAACGGTGAGGATTTCGTCTTCGCAGATGGTAGTGGCCGCGATGGTCTCATCACATGGCAGTTGGAAGAGGGTGAATATCTCCAGGGGACGTCTTGGTTGCTCTTCGGTCTTGCCGATAACGTCGGTAATGAAGATGCAGAAGTAGTTGTTAATCATCGGTTCCAAGGAACTGAAACAGTTATTGAATCAAATACTACATTTTGGGCAGACCATGGTTCTGATGTGGGGACATGGCGTACTTTGAACAACAAAAGTGCACCGATAATTCTCCCTCATGCAGACCAAGACCAGGCATTTGCCCTCAACCTTGGGGAATCATTAGCGGTGGGTGACCATATGATTACAGTAGAAATCACTGAGCAAGGCGACCCTTGGGTCAATACACGTACCTACACATGGACGTTCTCAATTCAAGCCCCCGTCAGTTCAACCGAGTAAGTCACTGTGCACTGACATTATTTGATTGATTACCGAATCAATACGACTTCGGTCATAGTGATCACGCATCAAGGCGCTCTGTTTACGTCGTCGGTGCCAGCGGATGAGAGGGGCCAAGGCAGTCCAACAAAGAGCATCTCCAATTCGGTGAAATACAGTGTTCATGGAGCAAAGGGGGGGTTCACCCGATTACCTCTCTTTTCTAGGCCCCAAACGAAAAGTGAAACTGAAATTAAAGCGTAAGATGTTTGACAATTTGAGCGGTAAGCGCATCCAACTGGATTTGCTCGCCTCCACCTTCGACCAAACGGTAGTCGATTTCTGCCATCCATTCGGTTAATTCTAGTTTAGAACGCTCCTCCAAAAAGTCTGCACTGTAAAGTTCCCTGTGCAGTTGGTTCACAAAGTCGGTCCCTGCTAATCCGAACTGGTCCAGAAGTTCCCGAAGTCGACGACGCGCTACGTGAAAACCATCATCTCTACAAGACATAAGGTAGGCGTGCAGTGCTTCAGGAGGTGCTGTGGCAGATGTTTCGTAGACGAGGTCACGATTTACTGTTGTATTGAGGGCTGCTGCGACCTGTAGAGCAGTGAGGGCTTTACGTAAGTCGCCTTGTGAAATCCGAGTCAATGCTTCTACGGCGCCATCTTCCATCGTCAATCCCTCAAGTTGTGCAACATGGACGACCTGAGAAGATACATCTGCATCGGCGAGTGGTCGGAAGCGGAAAACAGCACATCTTGATTGAATGGGTTCAATGATTTTGGATGAATAATTGCACGAAAGAATGAACCTGCATGTCTCCGCATATTGTTCCATAATCCGACGTAATGCTCCCTGCGCATCGTTGGTGAGCGCATCGGCCTCATCCAGAAAAATAATTTTGAAAGGTGCGCCGCCATAGGGTTGCGTTCTTGCAAATTGTTTGACTTTGGTACGAATGCTTTCCAATTTTCGTTCGTCAGATGCATTCATCTCCAGAAGGTTTTGTCGATATTCTGGGCCAAAGATATCCTTGGTTAGGGCCATCGCAGCTGTTGTTTTACCTGTTCCCGGCGGGCCAGCAAAAAGAAGGTGAGGGAAATTTTTGCTCCCTGCGTAGGTTCCAAGCCTCTGAACCACTGCGGCTTGACCCCGTATTTGGTTCACCGACTGGGGGCGGTGTTTCTCAACCCAAAGTTCGCTCATGCTGTGGTCCCTCTGCGACGAGCCTCCTTCAACATTGGGATGGGTTAGCAACAAAAATTGTCGCGGAAAACAACGATTTTCAACACCGAAATTCATGCCCGCGAAGGGAAAAGTCCGTATAACGGGGAGTCTTGTAAGGAACGAGTCCCATGCGTAGCATTCCGTCTAACACTCGCAGCAGTACCGCACTGATTCTTGTCATGATGTTCCTTCTTGCAGACCTCCTTGTCCCTCAAACATTTGAAGGATGGAGTGAACTTGATGAAGAAAATACGCCGCAGCGAACCGTTTCTTCACACTCACCTATAGCAGATACTTACATTTCAATGGCCAGCCCCACCTCGACTTACAACACCTCCATTGTAGGTGAACTTTCTTCTGGACTCATGGCCGAGTCAAGATTGCTGTTGCGGTTCCCGATGAATTTCACCTCCAGCGATACCATCCACAGCGCAACATTGAATTTACAATGCACGACCAACGATTTCGCTCCTGCAGATATTTCTGTTTTCGTCGCTGAGATGAAAGAAACTTGGAACGGTTCCTACGCCTCCTGGAGCGTCTTCGCAAGCAACATGCCGTGGTCCATGGGTGGTGCGGATGGAATTTCAGACCGTGGGGTATGGGAGCCCCCGGTCAAGGTCTTCGGAAACGGTACCATAGCCCTCAATGTCACTGCAATGGCTCAATCTTCTGCGCTTAACAACAATGGAAATTTATCCGTCATTGTCTCCTCCCTTGGAGCAACATATGGCTGCAGCCTTTCCGAATCATCGATCGCTGCAGACCGACCTGAATTGGTAATGGACACATCAAGTGCCGCACCGAACAACGTGCCAACCATCGAGACAGATTTGCCAATTGCCGATGGATCGCCTTGGATGCAAAGTGATTTCCTTCTTACACCGGTCACGACACCTTCCCTTTCGTTTGCCAATAACACTGGGTCAGATGTTGAAATTCAATTGAGCAATTCCGAGGATTGGCGCTCAACTACAGATTTGGATTGGATATTTTCAACATTTGATACGACCTTTGCCTCAACTGGGACGTCGGGTTACTATGACTTGCCGAACTCAGTTTCGCTTACCAACGGAACCACCATGCACATGCGTGTTAGGTCAGTGGATTCCACAGGTCAGGTGGGGCCGTGGGACGAAACGAGTTTCCTCCTTCCCAGTTTGGATGTTTACGATAATGGAGACGGTACGGCAACCATGACATTATTGCCTACCGATGTTGGACTTGAAGACAATTTCATCCAAGATTCTACGGTCAGTGAAACAGCCAAGTCTGTCAGTCTTGGTACTTTGGCAACCCTTGAATCAAGCATGACGTCCAACAAAGAACGGCTGATTCACCTTCGAACCTCACTCAATCAACTTGGATTGCACGATAACCTCACGATCGTTACTGCGAAAATTGACCTAGAACGTTCGAGCTACTCTGGAGACCCGGTCGTTTCCCTTCATGGAATGGAAGACTCAGGACTTTGGGGAGAAGACGAAATCACTTGGAATAAAATGTCAGATTCAGGCATTACATGGTATGACGGTGGCCGTGGTAATGGAACAGCAACATTAGCACTCGCAAATGGAAACCAAACTTCGGGTTCGTTTTCATTTGATATCACTCAGGCAGTTCAAAATTATCTTGACAACGGGGATGAACTTCCGCTGGACATGATGTTAGCAGTTCGTGGCAAATACCAGAGTTATACAAACGGAGATGGGATTGTGTTCCACTCAACAGAAGCATCTTCCACTTCGGACGTGCCTACTTACTCCATGACTTACAAATGGGGCAACGGAATTGCGCCTTCTCCAGTCGCCCTTACCGCCCCTGTTGATGGTTTAGCCATCTGGAACAAGTCCGGGCACAATCTCTCTGGAAACACCCAGCCCTCACTTAATTGGACACAACCTAACACTGGCGATGAAATCATCTTTGAAATGGCAACTGACCAGGATTTCCGTTTGCGTACTTGGCGCGTTGACACGCGGTCCGACAACGATTTCTCACCATCCGATGGTACGATCGACATGACCGGTGCAAACACCCTTGAACTGGGCAACATGTACTTTTGGCGAATGGCCACAATCGATAGTGATGACCATTACGGTGAATGGGTGAGTTCCAGTTTCTTGATTTCAAACTTGGAGAGCATTCATCTTGGAAACGACCGTTACGAGTTCCGACTCAAACACGGGAATGGAACAAATGATAATCAATATCCTGAATGCATGGATACCTACATCGACAGTGGTACACCAAACGCCAATTACAACGGCGATGAAGAAATGATTGTTGACTACAATACCTTCCCGTCGGAAGCGACCATTTTGCTCGGATGCAACCTTGTGTCCAATCTTCTCCCTGACGGATATGCAGTTGAGTCCGCTCATCTTTCCATGAAATTGACTTCTTCTGCATTCAACAACCCTACTGTTGCGATTTGGGAAAGCAATCAAAACAACTGGTCGGACGATGATGCGACTTGGTCAAGTTATGACGGTTCAAATTCCTGGGCAACTTCTGGTGCCAAGGGTAATGAGCGAGGTTCTTTGCTTGCCAGTACGGCGATTGGGAGCTCCTATTCAGATGGAGATTCTGTAGATTGGAACGTCACCTTGGCCGTCCAAAATGCAATGAGGGAAGACCGGCGAGTTGACTTTATTGCAGGCATATTGGGCGTCGGCTCAGGCGGTTCACGCACTGCATATTTCTATTCAGCAGAAGCTTCCTCAACCTACAGACCCGAACTTTCATTCGTCTATGTGCCAGGGTCTGACGCAATCCCATCAAATCCATCTCTCAACCACCCCATCAACGGTTCTTGGTCCATTGGAAGCGGAGTTAACTTGACGCCCATTACGCAACCAACACTGAACTGGTCGTTCACAGGAAACATGAACATTGGAGGTTATCTTGTCCAACTTGACACACAATCTGACTTCGGTTCAGTTAATTCTTTGACGGTTGCGTCTTGGAATGACGCTGGATTTGATACCACGAATTTGACGTATATTCCAGCATCCGATTTGGATGATGGAAACACTTGGTACTGGCGTGTTCGTGCAGTTTCTGCAACCAATCAAATCGGCAATTGGTCAAATGTGTACCATTTCCATGTCCCTGACCTCACGACCACCGTATTCAACTCGACAAAGGCATCGGTTGAATTGCACCACCATGGAGCCTTGCCGCACATGAATTTACCACATTTCGTTGACACCTTCATCGTTGAGAACGGTAGCGGCTCAGATGATACGCAGGAAAATGCAACCGTTTTGCAAGTTGGTGAGACCAGTTCAGGATATCAAGCCGCAGCCCTCATTCGAATACCACTTAGTGAAGTGCCTCAACCAGCCAATGCTCGGGTGACCGACGCAGAACTGAGTCTCTTTGCAGAATACGGATCGGTTGAAGATGAGCCTGTGGCGGTACGCCCTGTATTGCAGGCGTGGTCGACCAGTGCAAACGCAACGACCTACGATGGAGTCAACAATTGGTCCCTCCGAGGTGGTCGAGATATTGGTGTTGATATCGGAGGATACGTTGATCTCGTTGACAGTGTGAGTGACGATTGGATGGACTTTGATGTTACCGAAGCAGTCCAAGCAGCCCTTGCAAACAGTCAAACACATCTCTCGCTGATGATTTACACCTCATCGCTTACGACCGACCTCATCAAGTTCACATCTGCTGAAGGAAGTTCCTCTGAACACCCCTATCTTACACTAACTTGGGAAGATGGGTTCGTTTCAACTCCAACGGTTAACGGTCAAAATTCGGCGCCGGCTCCAAACAGCGTGGTTTGGGATGCAACTTCTCACGCTCTCGCTCCAGAATTCCGCCCCGTGATGAATTGGACCTATACCGGCCAATCAACGGTGACGGATTGGCGTTTGTTCATTCTAGCCGATGCCAGCAACGATATGGAGGGCCTGTACACCTATGATTCACGAGTTGATACCACCTCCTTTGACCTTGCTAACTTGAGGTTCACACCTCCAAGTGACCTTGATTTCACCCAAGAGATCCGATGGATGGTACAACCTGTCAACAACGGTATGCTCGGTCCACGAAGTACACCAACAAACTTCTACATTCCAGCAGAGGTCGGGGAAGAACTCAACTCTACCGATGCAACATTGATGGTACAAGAAGGGTCAATTGTCCCTGCTGTTTCATATCCGACGGTCATGAATGACACCTATTTGGACAGTGGTAACCAACTGGCAAACAAGGGAAGCGACTCGATTCTTTCTGTTGGACGAAGTCAAATATCGGCCACAAATACTGCATTACGCTCAAGTTCACTCATTTCAGTTGATCTTTCAAACCTACCAATGCCAGGGACCTACGAGGTCCTCAATGCATCGCTAGAGATGGATGTATTGTCACGAAACGGAAATGTCTTCATGACAGTTTCAGAGATGACCTCTTCATGGAGTGAATCATCGACGTGGGCATATCCTTCCGGGAACACCAGTGCATGGCTTGGGACTGGTGCATACCATTCAGCCGATTCCGAAGCCCCCTTCAACGGTGGTTTTTGGGTCAACACAACCGGTTCCTTTTCCGCAAACGTTACCGCATTGATTCAACATGCTCTTGCAGGTGGTCAAAATGGAATTGATGTCATCTTACAACCCGAAGAAGTAAATTCTGCAGTAAGTGGGCGACTGACCATTGCCAGCAGTGAGCATCCAACCATTACACTGAGGCCACGTCTTAACATCACTTACAGGATCACAAATCCATTTTTGGTTACGGCGCCGACTGGTCTTCAACCGGCTGATGGTGTCACATTATGGGACACGAGCCAACCGAGACCATCTGGACAAAACGAAACCGACTTCTCATGGAACACAACCCTCACCAATGAAACCCAGTGGGTCGGATGCTTTGCGAGAAACGCCCGATTCACGGATGACCTGCGGTGTTATTCCACTCCTGATTTGCTGGAAGATACCAATGGTAACATCACCTATGACCCACAGAATGACACCGTTTCAAATTCCGATATGGAAAAGGGTGATTTCTGGGTATACTGGCGAATGCGAGCCGACCAAGGTGAACGAATTGGCGAATGGTCATCAGTTCACAAATACAGGAATCCTAACGATTTGGGTACAGATGATGGAGATGGCAACCATACACTCACGCTTCAACGCGGTGGTGTGTTCGCTAACACCGGTGTTATCCCTCCTGTTCCTGACCTAACGATCAGCTCTCAAGCAACAGTCAACAGCGGTGCTGCAAACTCACTCATACTCGGTACGCCGGTTTTAGGTTCGGGTGAAAGTAGAGTTCTGATTGAATACGACCTGTCTCCACTCCCATGGCCTGCGGCCATGACGCCAACATCGATGGTTTTACGATTGTATCAAAATACCTTCAGCGGCAGCGTCTCCACCACCGTTTCCGCCCATGCCTGCAGCCCATTCAGTGAATCAACAACAGTATGGGCAAATGCACCATCTTGTTCTACAGCAGAAGTGACGAGGACGACGATTCCCGCAATGTCTCCAAGCGGTTGGATTGAATGGGATTTAACGAGTCTTGCTCAGAGTAACATTGCCAATGGAAATACTACAATGACAGTCATGCTCAAGCGAGTAGGAACTTCGTCGTCAACCCTTGTCTTTGATTCCTCAGAAGCGACAACTCAGAGCCAGAGGCCCTCCCTCATTCTCGAATACATTGACAACGTGAATGGAGTCGTTCCACCAGCTCAACCCACCCTTCTCGCTCCTGCTGATGGTGCTGTATTGTATTCGGAATCTGGAGGTCTTCTGTCACCCCTTCAAAATCCATCTCTTACTTGGACACCTCTAACTGGAGCAACGGGGTATATTCTCACCATTGCCAACGAATCCGGTGTCTTCAAATTCAAGTCATGGGAAGATTCTGAAATTACAAATACGACCTTCCGATTTAATGACAATTTGAGTTCAGGTTCAGTCTACACATGGTGGGTTCAAGGTGTTAACCAATCAATACCAGGACCTTCCTCTTCAAGATGGAGTTTCGCAGTTGGTTCTCCCAACCATGTAGACAACAATGACTTGACCTTTACTTACACCTTCCAGACAGGAAACGAAGTCTACGACTACGGTCATACGAACATCCAGGATGCGAGTATTTACTCTGAAATGGGCAATGACAACTTTGGAGATGATAACGGAATTTCAATCGGTACATATTGTGGCGTACTGTGGACTGCCGAATGCCGAACTGTGTTTGCATTGCATACCGGTCAAGTTCCATTCCCTGTCTACCAACAGGTGCATTCTGCATCCTTAGGGCTCTATGTTGATGAATGGACCTCTGCAGGTGGAGCTACTTCAGTTTCGTTCTCGATTCACCAAGTCTTGAATTCAAATTGGTCTCCTACATCATCCACTTGGAACGGCACAACCGCTGGATTGACCTGGGCTTCCCCCGGTATGCAAGCAGGGGTTGATTATGATGCGACTCCAATTTCAACCGAAGTGCTCAACGTGGACAGCACAGGATGGGCATGGTGGGATATTGGCGTAGATGGAATGACCATCAACAGTCAACATTCTTGGATTCTCATTGGAGTTCCAAACACAGGAGATGCGCATGCAACATTCTATTCCAGTGACTCGCCTGCTACGGACTATCGGCCCAAGATTTTGCTCAATACAACAAACGTAACATCAATTGATATTTCACCTACTGGATCAGTAAGCACGGATGCCGACACATCGGTCAATTTCAACTCAGTTGCCTATGACCACATGTCCATGGTTCAATCCCCTCCTGTTGCATGGACTGCAACATCAGGTTCCATTGGCTCAAACGGTCTGTTCACACCAACAACCGCTGGATTGCATCAAGTTCAAGCCTGCTTTGGTTTGGTATGCGGTATTCAAAACATAACCGTCACTCCAGGTGCACCAGTAACGCTTGTTGTATCACCGCTTATTGCGACCATTACCGCTGATGAAAATCTCACACTTACCGCTAATATGGTTGACCAACATGGTAACATTGTGCCAGGAGAGCCAATTACATTCACGCCAACAAACGGAAGCATGAGTGCAACAATGCCAAACATGTTCCAACCCTATGCTGTTGGAACCCATGTCGTCCAAGTACGACACGCCGTAACCGGAGGCTCAACAGTCGATGTCAGTATTTCGGTCACCGCAGGCGCACCAGAATACTTCGAACTCAACGGTTGTTCTGGAACAGTACCCGCTGGTGTTTGGTGTGGTATAACCGCCGAAGTGTTTGACCAGTTCGGTAACCAATTGGATATCTCAACAGCAGGAAACTTAACTTGGACGACTACAAACGGAAATTACTCCGAAGTAAACCAAGAGTACTTCCCTGACCATGTCGGTATGTGGTGGCTCAACCTAACGTCTGTTTCAGGTGCTGGTGCTGAATTGCTCATCAATGTAGGGCATGGCGAAATGGCATATCTTGAATTGAATACTTCTTCAACATCAGTTACTGCCGATGACCGAGTTTACATCAACACAACACGAGTTGATGTGCGTGGAAATCGTCTTCCAGTCGTTCTTCCATCGGACAATTGGACAAAGAAGGCTGACGGTCAACTCACGCCGGGGGCTCCTGCAATTTGGGACCCTGTGTCCCGTGGTTCCAAGGAATTACAAGCGCGGTATGAATCTACATTGGCCGAAGTCACAATAACTGTCGTTGAGGGGCAGATCCAAACGTTGATTCTCCTCGTCGAAAACGAAGAATCTACGTGGAATCATTTCGCCATTACTGCCGATGATACCCTGGAAACCAAGATTCGTGCCATCGATGCCAAGGGCAACAAATGGGACGTGCAGGCAAACTGGAGTTTGGACCATCCAACCATGGGTGATTCTTCTTCCTTCCTTGAAAAGGCACTTGGTGAATCAACAACCTTTACGCCGTACTTTGCCAGTGAGGATGCGTATGTTCTGGGTGCAACATATTTTGATGGCACCGTTTCTCATGCAGTATCGATCAACATCACTGTTAGCCATGGTTTCCTTCATGTCGTTTCAATGACGGCTATCGCAACAAACCCTCAACAAACGACGGGTTCAACCTTTGATTTGACAGCTGACTATGGTGTTGATTTCAGTGCTGATTTGTACGATGCTGATAACAACAGAATTGACCCCAGTGAATTAACTTGGTTGGTTGAGATGCCCAATGGCGATACCTTAGACGCAACCACAGACCTGCTTCTCAATGGAATGAATTGGATACCTGAGAAGGTGGGAACATACACCGTTAGCGCTTACAGCATTAGTGGCACAGGATACAATATCTCAGATTCTGTCACCTTCACGGTTTATCACGGTGCACCAACGACGGTCATGGCCATGATTTCAAATGCTAACCCAACCGCTGGACAGTTCGTACAACTCTATGTGAACGGTACAGACCAATACGGAAACGTATTCGCTCAAAACGTTCAATGGACTGAAAGTGAAGGAGATGTCGTTGGCCTTGTTGCGAACGATGAAGACGTTGGAAGTTACACATACGGTGCAGAAGTAGCAGGCATCCACACTCTTGTTTACAGAGTAAATACGAATGTTGAATCGGTCCTTGAACTGAATGTCTCGGCCCAAAGTTTGGTTGCTCGTCTTGAAGTTAATTTAACCGAGACAACCGTGGAGCAACTCTCTACACTGTCTGTCAATATCCGAGCATTTGATGCCTTTGACAATGAGATAGATGTCCCTCCAAGCATCAAGGTTGATGCATCGGGGCGTGCCACAGTCGCCATGATTACTTCAGATTCATGGACCATTACGACATTGGACGATGGTCCTCAAACCATTAGCGTCAATGTAGGATCAGTTCGTGTTGATTCCAGTATTGAAGTAACAGGAACAATGGCGGGCTTCTTTGAAGCAGGTGGTACATTGTACTATGTTGGAGCAGGACTTCTCGGAATTGTAGCCATTGTTCTGTTGGTTCTTTTGGTGCTCTTCATGCGCTCTGGTAACGAAGGCTGGGACGACGATGACTACGAAGATGAGGACGACTATGACGGCTCTTCCGCACCGGGCCCAAGCGGCCCAGCACCGGGCCCAAGCGGTCCAGCACCGGGCCCAAGCGGTCCAGCACCAGGCCCAAGCGGTCCAGCACCGGGCCCAAGCGGTCCAGCACCGGGCCCAAGTGGCCCCGCTCCTAGCG
>PBTH01000032.1 GCA_002726495.1 Methanobacteriota archaeon
GGGCTCATGGGCAAATCGTATGCGGGAACAACCAATTGGGAGGCAGCGCAACAGCCCTCTGAACATCTGAAAACAATTGTACCGATCTCAGGCTCCATCGGTGTTCAAGAGATGTTCTACCGCAACGGTTCTTCTGAATCAAGAGCCATGCTCTATGACGCCCTGTACGAGGGAGCAACCACAGACGGCACCACCGATGACATGAGAATGTGCAGCGATGATCTCATTGGCCCACTCAATCCATTTTCAACATGGGCTGGAGCTGAATTTGGCGGGGCACAGTGGAACGATTACTGGGACGAACGACGGCACCTTCCTGATGTACTTGCAAATTATCAAGGAAGCGTGTATCTGGTCTGGGGCCTTCAAGATTGGAACGTTGACCCCTATCATGCATTCCCTACCTATCAATTGCTACGTGATGCAGGAATTAATGCCCGAGCGATTTCAGGACAGTGGGCCCACAATTATCCCGATCAGCCTGATCGACACAATGAACTCTCTTCGGGTTACGGTAGAGAAGCCTATCCAAACATGAGCAGGATGGATTGGGCGGTAGAACTCTTTGCTTGGTTCAACTATTATCTGAAGGATATTGGAGAGGAACCTGAACCAATGGTCCAAATCCAAACCAATGACGGGCAGTGGCACGTGGAAGAAACCTGGCCCCCTGAAGACATGTCGTGGTGGCCTATCGCATTGGATTCTGCGGACGGCTCCGGAGGAACCGTCAATACCAACAATCAGCGGTCATTCCAACTTCCATCCCTAGAAGAGTCCGTTCATATCTCTGGAATGCCGACGCTCCACCTTTCAGTCAACACACTTGCATGTCAAGGGGGGCAAATCTTCGCTACAATGTACGGTGATGGACTACGCTTGGGTCACGCAACGATGGATGTGCGGTATCGTGACGGAGGACATGAAGCGAAAACCGCATTGCCGTTCCAATCCTACACCATGTTGATGGAGTTCAATCCGATGGACGTCATGCTCGCAGAAGGGACGCAAATTGAGGTTGTTCTCACTGAGAGCGGGGAAGATTACCTTCCAAGCCCATGTGCAGCGGTTGGGCTTAACGTTAATTCAGGATTATCCACGCTAAGCCTACCTTTGATCGACCGCCCGGTGGATGATGATCGTTGGTTCCTCGCCCCGCCTTGGTGGGAACAACAACCCATCCCTGAATGAGGTGCTTGAATGCGAATCCTCGCCTTCGAAGACATGTACGATATCCATGAAATGCTTGTTTCTGCAGGAATTGATACCAAGCCATTCGTTTTTGAGCAACGATGGAATTCAACGGATGCGTTGGAACACATCAGAAACTTCAGACCAAATATTCTGCTCCTTGACCACTACATGCCTCCAATAAGCGGTTATGAAGTACTTACTCAATTGCTTGATTCCGATGTTCCGCGACCGGATACAATTGTTGCAATGTCAAGTGAACCATCAAAAAATCAGGCCATGGTTGAACGCGGCGCCAACCACGGAATCGTAAAATTCAAGGTGACCGAATTGGATATTTGGAGCGGTCATTCTTCGTCGTAAGGTTGCCAATCGGCTTGACCTTCCTCACGATACCACCAGTAACCGTCTTCATCTTCAAACCACTCGACGCCGTCCTCGTCAATGGAATAGTTTCCATCGTCCTCGTCTTCGTATTCTTCTTCGATGATTTCTTCAACTTCTTCAGCAGCACTTGGATTCGCTAGCCCAGATTCTTCTGCAATTCTACGCTTTGCGTCGTCAACATCAGATTCTGCACCTCCAAACACACGGTTTGTGGTTCTGATCTCCGCTTGGTGGTCTCCTTGGCGTATCGCATTATCGGACTCTTGGTAGAAGTCTTCTGTCATCTTTTCACGGAATTCATCGAACTCTTCTTTTCCATAACTTCCTATGAATTCATCGCCTTTCGCTTTCATTAGGTCATCCAAATTAATCCGCTTGCCCATGTTCAATTCCGGAGCGTCAGGAACGTCTCCTGCGTAAAATGAGTCTTCTTCGGTTCCTAGTTTTCCAAAGACACGCCCCTCTGGGTCTGATTCCTCAATCGCCTCAATAATGAGGTCGTGTTCTTCTTCATCAATGTCTTCAGCTTCGTACAAATCGCCCGCTTGATCAACAAGAGATTCAAGTTGAGAGGCCAATTCATCCTCATCATCATCAAATTGTTCAACCAATTTGTCAACCTGTTTCAACAGCTTTTCGTAAGGGCTACCGGTGATGGCCCCGAGAAATCGGCCAAACCCGCCTTTTTTCTTCGCCATGGTATGCCCTTGGCTCCACCCTTCTTCAAAGATTGGCCTCGTCGGACCCTTGATGATGAACTGCCACTTGGGCTGTATATGGTGGAGGATTGGCTGGAGACTTTGATGAGGTCTTACAACCATGATTCATATGAACAGCGCAGCGGTTATATGGCTCAAGTCCACCTTCCTGGTTCGGTATTCCAGTCGTTGGTTTGGTGGGCATTACAGTCGCTTCCAGACGAAATCTTGGTGGGGATTGATATCAATCCGAACATGCCCCATCAACCGGAAGTTGACGACTACTTTTCAGGTGAAGAGGTCCATGGAAACTTGTTCCAAGGTCAAGGCTATGTCATCAGCGAAGCACATATCGTTAACAGAGGAGATTCATATTCTGTCCACCATTTGCCGGAAGATTGGACCGACGACATGTTCTCAACAGAACGAGGTTCACGAGCGGGCCGTTTTACTCATTGGCTCCACACCCATCCAAATGCTCCAGCCATACCGAGTGGACCCGATGCCGATGCCGCGCAAGAGACATCCGGGATCGACATGATTCTAGGACTCCGATTTTCACCTGAAGGCCCTTTACCTTGGTTTGACGACGTTGAAGGAACGCGACGGAGCATGAAGGCAACAACAAAAGAAGCCCCAAGAAAGCGTTCTTTTTTTGCCCGTCATCGCCTTCCTGTTCTGGGCAAAGCTCCAAGCGGGCACAGTATCCATGAACTGCAATTGATCGGATTCCACAAGTCAGGACACGGGATTAATATCGTCTTTGTTGATGAGGACGGGTGGCCTTATGGGTGGGACTCAAACATGAAATGCCTGAAATCGAATCAAGCATGACTCAAACGGTTGTAAGGAGTGCGTGCAGTTCAAGCAAACGGTCTGGATTGACTCCGAGATCACTTTGTCCAAGCCTTGATTGTGAATGAAGTTCAAAGTCCGTACCTCCACCAATGTTTTGGCTCATCTGAACGACGACATCGTCGGGGAACCTCCAAAACGGCGTAATCGCAACGGCATGGAGATAGTATTCCTCGCCCTCTACCGACTGTTCAACAAGAATTCGAAGGTTGTTCTCTTCAATCCAATCCTCAAGGATGCCCAATGAAGCGTTAAAATTGACCTCGTTTCCTATAGCGAGCCCATCGTCCATTCGGAAGGATTCGCCTCCTCCTAAATGTGCACAATTTTGGCTTCCCGATTCACATGAGGGCATTGTATTGAACGGAACATCAGGTGCAGCACCGATAATCCATGCTTGCACCAAAAGAAGAGGTGAAAGAAGCGCAAATACAATCAAAGCATTGCGTTTGATGTTTGAGGGTGATTCTTCAACCTCGTCAGGCTCCAATTGGCACCCCTCCTTCGGTCCATTCACGGTGTTCGTAATAAGCGAGCATGCATGCTTCTTCGTCCGACTCATCAACAAAGGAAA
This sequence comes from Methanobacteriota archaeon, assembly GCA_002726495.1. Classification (GTDB taxonomy): domain Archaea; phylum Thermoplasmatota; class Poseidoniia; order Poseidoniales; family Poseidoniaceae; genus Poseidonia. Next base: position 3,706 of record PBTH01000032.1, read on the forward strand.
CCATGCCAGAGGCAACGCCGCTCGTCACCGGTTCATTGCGTAAACGCCATGAAAGCAAATCCTGTTCCTTTGCACTTTTACCTTGACGAATCCAATGGTCTACATTCCATTGACGCGCTGCATCCCATTGTTGTTGAGCACGGTCCATGAGATCGCTCCATTCACAACCTTCTCCAGTGATCGCATTCCATGCATCGAGCATGACTTGGTCAGGTGTTGCTCCTTTCGCGAACGCACAGAGAATCATTGAATCACGAATCACGATGCTATTTTGACTGTTCACAAGTTCCCCCATCAAATCCACAGCAGAGCGATTTGGAAGTCCCGTGGGATCTTTGTAATTCGCCCTCATGTGATTTGCACCAACATTTGACGTCATGTAAGCCATTGCGTTTCCACGCTTACCCCTCGGATCCCAAGCTGGCAAATCGAGACCTTTGCAATGTGCAGTTAAACGGGTGGTTGGGTGCCCGGTTTTCTTTTCTATCCATTCACTCATACCAACCGCACCGGCGGTGAGTGTACCAAAAAGTGTCCCATCGCCCGGTGTTGCGTGTGCCAACACGTGCAGTGCTAACGGGGGTAATTCGGGAATTCCAAACCGCCAGGGGACGATATCTCCTTTGCTAAAGGAACCAAAATCGAAAGGAGCATGGAAATGGTCTACCCATTCATCTGGCAACCAACCGTGCTGAACCGTTTCACATACAAAGGAAAGAGCCGCTCCTGATGAAATGGTATCCAAACCAAGGCGATTGCATGCATCGTTTCCATCCATTACATCAAGACTTGAACCAATTCCGAGGTTTGAACCCAGCATCGCTAGAGTCTCATATTCAGGGCGGTCAACACGATCGATGTGTACGGGACGGCCGCGCATCTTAACCCCGTCAACTATCGGCCTATCTGCAGCCTCGCAAGCAATTGGGCAAGGAGCACAACATCCAGATTGTTTGGCGTCTGGCAATGAATCATGCCAATGTTCACCCGAGAGTTCTTGGGTTGATAGAGTCACTTCAACGGGCACATGAATTGCTCCCGCCGCTACTGCTTCGTCTGATTTCCCCCCGGGGCCACCAGCGACCTTTAGTGCTGAAAAATCCGGCATTTGAGCATCTGTTGAGGAATAATTAGCGGTAGGCATGCGGCCGTTTTCTGCCGCATATAGAGGGCCTCTGCTTGTTCCAAAACTGTAGAACGGGTCTCCCGACTTTCGACGCAAGCCCATCTCAGTGCGCTGTTTTTTTACTGCATCACCGAGATGGAATTCATTTGCATAGCGTGTTTTTGATGATGCATCTTTGCTCGCTTTCACCGTAATTGCCTTCAGTCGTTTGAATCCAAACGATGCGCCGGTGCCACCACGTCCAGCAGCCCTTCGTCCTGCAGTAAGTGGAGAAGCGAAGCGGATTCCGTGTTCACCTGCTGGACCAATGGACAAGCATTCACCGAGACCTTCTAACTGCTGTTCAACCTCCCAAGTGGTACATCCAACCAACGATGCTGCATCATGGAGACTTGCTGAATCGTCATCGATCTCAAGACGAACCCAACCATCGCTTGCCCCGGTGATGAAGAGACCGTCCCAACCAGCTTTTCTGAGATCATGTCCGATGTTTCCGCCGATGTACGTGTCGATGAAACATTCTGTAAGAGGTGAACGCGTGACAACTACTGCGCGTCCTGATGAACCGATTTTAGACGCTTGATACGGCCCGGTCATGAACAAAAGGGGTGTCGTTGGGTGAGCTGCAGTATCCATTCGCCCCGTCACAGGATGGCGCTTCGCTACCGCAGAATCATAATCCGTAGTATCCCATTCAACCAACAGTTTGGTCGCAAGTGCTTTGCCTCCCATTGTAGCAAGGCACCATTCGTGTGGGATGAAGCGCTCTTCACAAGTCCCTTTGGTCAGATCGACCGATAGCACGCGCCCTGGGAAGCCATCAAACCTCCATGACTGTGCCATGAAACGAAGACGGAGTCGCCTCCTAAAAAGACTCCAGTTGACTGGATGGTTCGCAACCTCATCTCCACAAAAATGTGACATCACCTCTTTTTCGAAATTTTTAGGCCCTCGTTTTATTCGTTGTGTTGCAGGAACAACTCCAATTGTGATATCATAAAGATATCTTTATAATATTCCCTTTACTGGCAGAAACATGGAAGCAAAGAACGTTGAACATGAAATACAGTTTAGGGACATCGAGCAGAGTTCACTCAGTGGTTGGCTTGGTTTATTCATCCATCTCATAATCGTCCCTATAGCCTTCCTATCAACATTTATCCTCTACGAGGCTGGTGGGGCCGGTATTATATTCGGAATATTAGCGCAAATCGTGATTGCTATTATCTGGACAGTTATGTGGAACTCCTACGTCATTATCAATCCCAATGAAGCTGCAGTTCTCCAGTTTTTCGGAAAATACGTTGGCTCTGTAAAAACAGAAGGCTTTCGGTGGTTCTTCAATCCACTTTATGAAAAGACCAAAGTTATCTTCCGAATAAGGAATTTTGAATCCGCTAAATTGAAAGTCAACGATGTCAATGCAAATCCTATTGACATAGCAGCTGTTGTTGTTTGGCGCGTCTTTGATGCCGCAGAGGCTTTGTTTGAGGTTGACGATTATCAAAACTATGTACAAATCCAAAGCGAGGCGGCTCTGCGAGCAATGGCAACAAAATATCCTTACGACATCATAGAAGAAAAAGACCTGGGGGGCGTCGCCCTCTCAAGCCATCAGGAAGTTGTGGCAACAGAACTTCGTGAATCCGTTCAGGAAAGATTGAGGCGAGCAGGGATCGAAGTTCTTGAAGCGAGAATTAGTCACCTTGCTTACGCCCCTGAAGTTGCTCAAGCGATGTTACGAAGGCAGCAAGCAAGCGCAGTAGTTGCTGCGCGAAGAGAAATTGTCGATGGAGCCGTCGGAATGGTTGAATTAGCTCTCGCCCAACTGAGTGCTAAAGACATCATTGAACTTGACGAAGAGAAGAAGGCGACAATGGTGAGCAACCTCCTCGTTGTACTCTGCTCTGAAACCGATACTACTCCTGTGATCAATACAGGTTCGCTCTACCAGTGATGTGCCAGAGATGTACCTGGGTGATTTACTGAATTTTATTGTTCCAGTATTGTTGATGCTCTACGCGGGTTACTGTTGGATAAGACAAGGCGTTCATGTTCGAGGCAAAGGATGGCAATCAAGACAAGAGATGCCCAAGACCTTTTGGTTCACGATCATTCTTTACGTCGTAATCAGTATTGGGGCAGTGGTTGGTAATTTGTTTTGGATGTCTAGATTAAAATAAGCAAATCATAGGTGAGCCAATGAGTGAAAGTCAGGATAAAACTCATTCCGATGACGGCATGCATAAAAAAAAGAAACAGGAAAAGAAAAAACTCCTTCTTCGAATTGACCCTAAACTCCATAATGAGCTGAAAAAATGGGCCGATGATGACTTTCGCTCAATCAACGCTCAAATTGAATTTTTACTGAGGCAGGCTGTCGTAAAACACAGGCGAGGCGAATAGCGTGCACAATGGGCCAAGTACTCTAAATCCTGCCCGAAGACATGACATTGATTGGCTTCGAGTTATTCTTTTTGGATTGCTTATTCCTTTTCATGTAGCCATTGGAGTGTATTGGTCCACTTACGGTACTGAAGTAAACCCCAATCTTAACGATGACCAGCAGCGATCTGACCAAATTGAAGAAGCCAACGATTACACAGCAGAATCGGTTGACCTCACCAGCATGATGCTCCATTGGATGCATCAATGGCGTCTAGCAGCATTGTTTATGATTTCAGGTATGGGGACCGCATTCGCATTTCGTAGAAGGTCTTGGAAGCAATTCTCCATTGAACGATGCAAACGATTGCTTGTTCCTATGTTCTTCGGGGTATGGACCGTTGGATTTCTGGGTAGTGTCATCCTTGAACCAAACATCTACAAAGGAACAGGCATCTTTGAAATTGGAAAGGAATTTGCACTTCATGTCATCTTCACCTCGCTCCTGTTTTGGGTTCCAATTATCGGGAAATTCGCTCTTGGCCATCTGTGGTTCCTTTGGAATTTAGCCCTCTATTCCTTACTCCTTATTCCTCTCTTTCACGTTGTTCAACAAACACCAGAGGGGCGTATCGTGAAGGTGTTGAGAGGTATGTATTCCATCAAAGGCGGTCTCGGTGTACTTCTTTTATTCCCAATACTACTTTCATTGATCGAAATTCTTCTCAAACCTTGGATCATTGGTTTTCTAGGATCGGGCTATGAGTGGCTATGGTATCTTGGTTTCTTTGCCGTTGGGTACGCATGTATCGTCGCAAAGAAAGAGTATTATTCATTCATAGAACAACGTCGCAGTTTCATTACAGGAACAACCATTCTCCTAACCGTGGCTTTTGTTTGGTTACGACTTCAACAACATGCGGATGGCATAGCATATGTTGATGGAGGGTGGATTGAACAGGGTTTACTGCACAACCCGATGACTCTACTCGGTTGTTTCATCCATAGTTTTCACGCATGGTTTTGGTGCCTCACGGTGTTTTCATGGGGTGCATATTTCCTCAATAAACCGAGCCCCTATCTCGCCTATCTCAATCAAGGCGTCTATCCATTTTACATCGTCCACATGCCGATTACCTTCGCAGGTCTTTCTCTTGCAGGCCACCTCGGGTTGACCCATATCCCTGCAGTACTCTTTTCCTGCGTTGTAGTCACCATAGGTTGTTGGATCCTGTTTGAACTCTTGAGGAGAACGGGCGTGACTCGTTTTCTTTTTGGAATCAAACCACTACCCAAGCCCTAACAAGGACCTTTTGGTTCACATGAAAAAGAATACATTTTGAAAACTTCATCTGTATCTTCCGACGATACGATAGCGAAGAACACCGATGAAATGACCAGCGGTCATTCTGGCGGAATCGGAGGCGCATATCCTCCAGCAACCGCTTCTTGAACGATGGTCATGTCGGAATCTACCATCATCTGCACGAGTTCTTCAAATGAGGTTCCTGGAACCCACCCGAGTTCCTTTTCCGCAAGCGCTGGGTCGCCAATCAACAAATCTACCTCCGCTGGACGGAAGAATTTGGGATTGGTTCGGACGCGAACGTTACCATCTTGGTCAGTTGCGATGGTGTCAACACCGTCACCCGACCAAGTAAGGTCCATCCCCACATGGGAAAATGCGAGTGTAATCATATCTCGGACGCTGTGAGTCCTGCCTGTTGCAACAACGTAATCTTCTGGTTTTTCCTGTTGTAACATGCGCCATTGCATCTCAACATAGTCTCCAGCAAATCCCCAATCCCGCTTTGCGTCAACGTTGCCAATCCAAAGGCATTCATCGAAACCTTGTGCGATCCGAGCAGCGGTCATGGTCACCTTTCGAGTTACGAATTCAAGACCTCGCCGTGGGCTTTCGTGGTTGAAAAGAATCCCGGTACAAGCAAACATGTCATAGGATTCACGATAGTTTCTCGTGATTTCAAAGGCGAAGACTTTGGCACAACCGTACGGTGAGCGTGGATGGAAGGGTGTCATTTCAGTTTGTGGAACATCTCGTACCTTTCCGTATTGTTCAGATGAGCCTGCTTGGTAAAACCTGCAGTTTGGAGCATGCTTGCGAATGGCTTCGAGACAGCGAAGGGCGCCAAGGCCAGTGATGTCGGCCGTCATCATAGGTGAGCGCCAGGATTCGGGGACAAATGACATGGCTCCGAGATTATAGAATTCATCGGGCTGAGTTTGAGCTACAGCATTATCAATCGAATTTTGGTCGGCAAGGTCGCCGTTAAGGAGATGGAAGGTTTCGTGCTCCATCAGGTGATTAATGAGGCTCCTGCCAGAGGTTGGTTGAGATACACGACGGACCAAACCGTACACAACATATCCTTTCTCAAGGAGCAATTCAGCAAGATAAGAACCGTCTTGACCGGTTACACCAGTAATCATGGCCGTCTTTCCGCTCATATCTTCCCGTGAGCGCCTCCCTTTTTCAATCGTCGCGTCATTGTGATGTCAGAAACAACTGCAAATTCCCCCAAATATGGGTGGATTTGAAAGGGGAGGAGGAGGACAGGAAACTCATGTCTCAACACGATGAGGAGGACATTTCGCCGCTGCGCGTCCTCATCGTTCGGGGTTCGTTTGCAAGTCTAGGTGGGGCTGAACGAGAATTGCTTCAACTGATGCGAGCGACCTCAATGAAATGGAAGGTTGGCTTGGCAACCTTGGAAATGACCGAGGAAGCGGAGGCTTTACTCGATGGCGCTCCAATTCAAATGTATCAACCCAAAACAGCGCATATCTGGTCACACGGTGCCCTCGCTGAAATTGTTGCACGCTCAAGTAGAGATGCTCAAAAAGCATGGAGAGACATTGAAATCCCATGGTCAGAATACGATGCAGTGCACCTTTCTGTTTGCAAAGGAACTCTCGAACTCTTGCCGTTGATTCCAGCGCAACTACCCGTCCACTATCACTGCCTTGAACCACCAAGATGGTTGTATGAAGATGTTCTCCATCGCAGACTGGATGGGAAACCTAAACGCCCTCTTTGGCTAACAAAACTTCTGTTTACACGTCAACGACGAAGAGACCGAGCCTTTGTGCGGCAATTGATTCAACGACCGAAATCTTCGATATCGGGAAATTCCATGTGGATTCAACGAAGGATCAAAACGGTATACAGATTGTCATCCGACCCAACAAAGGAAAACGGAGAACCACCCCAGCGAGATGAAAGAGGTGCCCCCCTCGAGGCAACCCATCTCATGCATGTTATTGACTTGGAGCAGTGGCCTCTTGAGGCAAGTCCGGAAGAAAGAGATGCAGCGACGAAGATGGAAGCAATTGATGGGCCCTATGTCGTAACCATTGGCCGTATTTCCCATGTTAAGGGGACTTGGGAAACGTTGCATTCGCTGGCTGGAACGGGTCTTTGCTTGGTTCAGGTAGGAGGCGGCGATGTTCGCGACCGCAATGCATTGATGGAAGAAGGAAAGCAGATTGGAGTTGAGGTACACTGTATGCCCCGCCTACCTCAAGTTGCTCTATGTCATCTAATACGCAATGCGCGAGCAATGGTAAGCCATGCCCACGCAGAACCCTTTGGATTAACTCCCATTGAAGCCATGGCCGTTGGAACACCCGCATTGATGGTCGATGAAGGTGGATTTCAATGCACCATGAGTTCGGTTGATTCCGGAAAATTACTCCGAAGAGACGATGCACAAGCTTGGAAGGAAGCCTATCAATCGCTTGACGACGAACCACTACGAGCTCAGTGGGCCAACACCGGAAGAACTTACGTCGAAGAACACTTTACTCTCCCTGTGCAAATCGCTGCCTTAGAACGAATGCTAACGCAGTATTGATTTCTTCATATAGAGTAAAGCAATTCATTTTGTATGAACAGCAATAGCCCAGCAAAAAATCTGCTTGTCGTAGGTGCAGGAGGCATCGGAGCAAGCTTGCTTGAGAATCTAATTCCAGCCATGAAGAGGATCTCAATGTCCTGCTCCGTCACCGTAATGGATGCAGACATCGTTGAGCCAACCAACCTCGGCCATCAAAGGTACAGTTTGGAAGATGTCGGTCTCAAAAAGGTGACTCAACTTGCTCACCGATTCAACACCGAGGGCACACCCGTTCGTGCACTTCCTGAAAATCTACGCCGTTCAGAACAACTTGAAGGCTATGATTTTGTCATCGTTTGCGTTGATAGGCCTGAACCTCGTCGTCTCGTCCATAAACTCCAAATTCCATGGATTGACCTAAGATGCTCTGGTGATGGGTGGGTTGCTCTAACATCAAAAAGCCCTGAAACTCTCATCCGAGAAATGACCCCCGACCATGAACCAAAGAGTTGTCAGGTTGATGGTGCACTGGAATCAGGTAACCTCGAGTTTGGGTTTGCTGTCGCAGCCGCAATCGGTTCACAGTGGGCGATGCAGGAATTGCGTGGACGCCCTTCTCCAACACAAACCATGGGAAGCATCACTTACGGTTCTCTTACGTTTCCGGAGGTGAAAGCATGATGGTAGAAATTCCTGAATTTGAGAACACTGGCTTGGATGAGAAAACATGGGATGAAGCATGTCTTGCAGCAAGTTCTCGCGAAGTCGGCCATCCAGATTTGCTAAAGGCACAAGAAATGTTAGCCGCCCGAGGCCGATGGGACGGTGTTTACATCTTATCCGTTCTCGCCGGATTGGAGACTTCCGTCCTCATCGATGCAGAAAGCCAAATCTTCATCGATTGGGGTACAGCAGGCCAAGTTCAATTACAACCCCCAGTTGGTGCGAAAAGTCCTTTCAAATTGTGGGTCCACACACACCCAAACTTTGCTGCATATTGGAGCATCACCGATACAAACAGTCTTTCTTTGGGGACTGCAATCCTCGAGACTGCAATGGTATTGGGAGAGCCTGGGCCTAAATTCAGTGGTAATTCAGCCTTCAACGAGGTCCTTTCAGAACCGTTCATCGCAAAGGAAGGCCCTCTTTCAAACTGGACCGATGAAGAGCCCACAACCTGGCACTCTTGGTATGCTAACAACAACATTGCTGTGGAGGTGGAAGCGTGAGTGCCCGCAGACCCAAAGATCAAGAAGAATTCTTCAAAGCGCTTCTAGCTATTGAAAACGGACGAGGCAAAAGTATCGGCGAAGTCATTGAGGAGATTACTGGAGGTCCTGCTTCCGAAGAAACCATTGAGGCAGTTCGTAATCGCCTGCATTTGGCCCAAGAGAACGGCGAAGCTGTTGATATCGCAGCAATCGTAGAATCACTCAACACGCTAATGACTAAATGGGTTTGAATTCACTCATTATTGTAAGTCGCTCGACGATTTTCAATGAGGGCGGAAAGGCCCTCCAAAGCATCCTTTGTGGAGAAGATGGTGTTGAGTCCGTCCAGTTCCAATTGCAATCCATCACTCAGTGTCGTTCTGGAAGTCGCATCGATCAAATCGCTTGCCATTCGTAGTCCGATCGGTGCGGTAAAGGACAAACTCTTGATTTGGCGCGAGACGGTCTTGTCGTCCATCTCAAACCCATCTGGGCATGTCCCCGTCATGAGTCCTGGCATGTTCGCGTCAGAGTAAAACGATGAAGCAAATTGTGCAACCTTAGAATCGGGGTTGGCAGGTTGCCCAGGATACTTGTTCGCAGGCTTTCCATCAGATGCCAAAGAAGAGACACAGGAGTCAACGCCAGCCACATCTACCAAATGGGTGATCAAGCCTAAATCCATAGCGGTTTGTGCGTTCATGAAATTGCCTGCAAGAACCGCCCACCGTGCGGCAGGGATGCCACAAATTCGAGCAGGGCGTTGAGAGCCCCCAAGCCCCGGATAAATTCCGATTGATGTTTCTGGAAAACGGAACTGGGTCCTACGAGTTCCGATACGATAATCGCAAGCGAGTGCAAGTTCAAGTCCACCCCCGAGGGCTAAACCTGTAGTGAGGGCAACGGTTGTCTTAGGGGAGTTCTCAATCATTCCCAACATCGTATGCCCTCCTGCAGTGAAATCGTAAATCTCTGGAATTGCATCAGCACGGATTTTGTCTACGAAGAATTTGACATCGGCGCCCGCTACGAACGCTTTTCCTGCTCCATCAAGCACAATGGTGTGGATTGAATCGTTCGCATTGGCTGCTTCAACTGCTTGGGTGAGTTGGTCAACAACGACGACATTCAGCGCATTCATGGCTTCTGGACGATTGATGGTGATTGTTGCGATACCATCAGCAGTATGCAGGTCAACATACGAAAAATCCCATGAGTTTTCGCTTTGCTGTTTGAAAAACTCGGGAACCGCCCATCCTTGCCCCGAGAGTTCAGCATATTGTTGAGCCATACGGTGAGCATCGGCAACCCCGATTTTATTCATCAGTTCAAACGGTCCACGTGCCCATCGCAATCCAACCTTAGCGCCCCTGTCAACATCTTCCATGCTGCAAATATCTTCATCAACGATTTGTGCAGCAACTCCAAACACTACACCAAGCAAACGCTCGGAGACGGTCGTGTATTGCTCATCAGAATACTCCGCATCTCCCGATACATCCCATTGGGAATTGGATTCAACCAGATCCCTGAGATTTTGTGCTCCATTGTAACGAGGGGTGTTGAGCTGTTGTGCAAGATAATCGGTTGAGTGCAACGCTATTGGTGGCCCTGTTAGGTTCATCAAACCAAAGGGACCTAACCCGATTCGGAATGCTTTGCAAGCAATTGCATCAATCTGCGAGGCGGATGCGGCACCCTCTTGCAAAAGCAAACAGGCTTCATTGAGCCAAGGCACGAAAAAGCGGTTGACGACGAAGCCAGGTCGGTCTGCACAAACGATGACGACCTTACCCAACATTTTGCAGTATTGAACCACTTTGTCAATGGTTTCCTTGCTTGATGACTTTGCAGGAATCACTTCTACCAATCGATTCTTAGCGGGGTGATAGAAGAAGTGGAGTCCAACAAAACGATCGGGACGACCCGTTGCTTCCGCAAGTGCATTGACGGAAAGCGAAGATGTGTTGGAGGCGAGAATTGTATTTGGGCCACAAACCTCATCCAAGGTTGAAAAGACGGCAGTCTTCACATCAAAATCCTCGAACACAGCTTCAATGACCAAGTCGGTATCCTTCGCAGTAGCATCCACGCCAATTACACCTGTAATTCGTCCTTGGATGTCTTCAACTTGCTGCGGTGAGAAAATCCTACGTTCAACTGCTTCAGTGAGAAAATTAGCAATAATTGTTTGCCCTCGTTCAACCCATTGTGCTTCTCTATCGACCATTTGGACATCAAATTCTTCTTGGGCACTCTTCTGAGCAATTCCCGAGCCCATGTTCCCTGCGCCGACGACGGCTACGCGCTGAATAGGTTGCATAATGTTGCGCAATCAAACGATGCTCATGAAGATACGGATGCTTCAGGATGACGAAATCTCGTCCCAGGCTCGACTCATTTCATCATGAAAACGTTCAGGTGAAAGAAAATCCACATGTTTGATGAGTGACATGTCCGGCTTACGTGGAGAACCGTTTCGCTTGACCCAGCGCTCATGGACTGTGATGATCGCTTGGCACCAGGCCGACTCGTCTTCGGCATCCAAGCAATGGCCATCTGGCATCAATTCATTGTGTGCGGGACGGTTTGACGCAAGTACAGGTTGGCCTGCTGCCATTGATTCAACGGGCGGATAACCGAAACCTTCGGCGCCAGAGGGAAAGAGAAGTGCTTCGGTATGCCACCGATAAAGATTGAGAAGTTCATCGCTCACTTCGCCTCCAACTTGAGACCATGGAACTTGGTGCTGACCTGCATATTCACTTGCAGACAATTCCCCGTAAGGGCATGTATCACTCCCAATATGATGAATCCGTATTGATTTGAGAACCTCTTTGGGCAATTGACTCAGCGTTCGAATGAGGAATTTCAACCTCTTTCTAGGATCGTGGCTTCCAACAACAAGGAAATTACATGTTTGTGAGGACAATGAGGCGGGCATCGGAGGAAGCGCACTGGGGGGTGCAAATTTAGCAACGTCCAAACCGTACGGAATCCGGTACAATGGTTTGTTTGGAAAGTGCTTTTTACACAACATCTCGGTTGCTTTCGTGTTGCAGATAATGGCATTTGATCTCTTGATTCCTTTCATTAGCCGTTTCAAATCAGAGCGTCTGTACCATGGTGGCTGTTGCTGCCCAATTTCAATCTCTTCACCGCTTAAGGTAATGACTTCTGGGAAGAGATGAAAGAAATCGTGAACATAGATAACGACTGGAACTTGACTCGATGAGGGGATAAGATGTGCTTGTTCTTGGTCTGCAACATGAATGAGGTCAGCTGAACGTTGTTGATGATGACGACGAATCGACGCCTTCACTCGCTTAGGATGGCCAAACCAGCGCTTCAAAATGCGACGAAGTCCCGATGCATTCTTTGAGAGTTGATATTCTTCGGTCCCAGCATAATTCCAACGAGGTATATCTCCCTCTTTGAGCGATGTTCGGAGATCATGAAAAGCCCCCCCAAGTCCAGAATACTGCGAAAGAACGCCTCCGCGAACAAGCAGCACTTGCCGCGCTGGCTTTGAGTCATGGTCCTGAGCCATGAACTGCGGATGGCGTGGGACTTCTTCAAAGAACCACCTCCAAGTTCCAATAAGATGAGTTTCTGAACAAAAACATCTGAGTAAGTGTGGAAAAGAAATCAAGTAGTGGTAAGGGCCCCCGTGCTTTGAAGCCCATGCCAACACCTCCAATGAAACTCTCCGCTGATGCATTTGCAGCCGTCCAAAACAACATTGAAGCAACCCTTGACAACGGCAAAATCATCCGTTCAACACTCGCAAACTATTCCAACACAGGTCCATTCAATGCTGATTGGGAGGTTGAAGCTGCTGTAGAAGCACTCCATGTTTTTGGCTCCAGATGGACGATTGAGATTCTTGCCACATTGTACATCACTGGACCGCGACGGTTCAATGAAATGAAAGGGATGCTAAGCGGTATTTCAAGCCGAACGCTTTCGGATAAGCTAAGATTTCTTGCGGAGGAAGGGTTGGTCCTCCGACTGGTGAATGAAGGACCCCCCGTAAAGGTGAGTTACGAATTGAGTGAACATGGGCTTACCTGCGGTCGTTTGCTATCCCCGCTGGTTGCTCATTTGAAGGTGGAGATGGGTTCTGTCCAAGCGGAGTAAGTTCAAGGTTCAACCCTGTTTTGCTGAATGACACGTTCATCTTGCAGATTAAATGCAGTAAGAACTGCGGGCATACCATGTTTTCCGTGGTACAAGCATGTATCAATTCCAATCGCCGATGGACGTCCGTCAGCAAGGCATACCTCGCTGCGCCATACATGGCCCCACGATATTTCGGAATGGCCTGGAAGGCTGACCGTTGGCGTATGTCCGAAAACCACTGTCCGCTTCTCATCAACCGGAATTTGAGTTTGATGAAATTCTCTCCGGATCCATAGATATTCTTCTTCTGTCTGTTCATCCAAAGGAAGTTCGGGGTCGTACCCTGCATGAACCAATCGCCAATCATCAAGAACAATGTGAACGGGTAAATCTTCAATCCATTCAATGTCATCTTGCAAATATTTTTCAAGCGTTGTTCCTTCAAGTACTCCAACGTTATTCTTTGAAGCATCAAGGTAAGAGCGGATGGTAGTCGTTCCACCATTATTCATCCACACCATCATATCAATATCTGGATTATTGAGTTGTTCCAGTGAAAAGTTTTCAGCCATCATCGCCTCATGATTGCCTTTGACACTAACGAAATTGGGGTTGTTTCGAACGGTGTGAATCACTCCAAATGAATTCGGACCGCGATCGATGAGATCTCCGAGAAGAACAACCTTGTCGTTTTCGCTAAGTTCAAGCCGGTCAACCAGCGAAACAAAACTCTGATAATGTCCGTGAATATCTCCGATGACCCACACATTATTTCCATCACCTAAGGCTCTCTGTAAGTCCTTTTCGATTCCATTATTTCTTAAATTCTTCATGCGAAAAACCAACAAATAATACCTCGTTTTAGAGTATATGAACGAACTGTTTTCACGATACACAAGCACACACTTTACCGATGGTTTAAGGAAGGAGAAGACCAACCATCGTGCATGCCTCTGCTCTCTCAATGGGTTCGTCAACGCCCATGGCTGGCTGCAGGTTTAGCAGGGGCAGCAAGCAGTGTTGCAGGGCTAGCAGGAGGTGTGGCTGCGGCTGCAAGTGCTGTCGGGGCCATGACCATGGGTGGAATCTCAACCAAAGCAAGTCATCATGAGCATCCACTCCGGCGTAGAATACTCTCAACGCTTGAAAGACATCCGGGGTTGTGTTATCGCGAATTACAAAGCGCTATGAACACCGCAAACGGTACACTTCGTCATCATTTGGATGTTCTTCAAACTCGAAAATCGGTTACGATTCTCCCGGTTAACGGACGCACATGCTATTTCGCTGGAGCACCAAGTCAAGTTGAGGTATTGAGAAGCAAAGTGATCGGTGAGGAACGAATGGCTCAAAGTCTTCCAATAGGCTTGTCACTCGTTCAACGTTTGATCCTTGAAAATATTGAACGCGATGGTGTGCCACGCTCGCAAGCCGAACTTGCCCGCAGACTCGGTAGAACACGAGCTACTGTCCACAGCGCAGTGAAAGTGCTCAGGCGAAGGGGAATTCTTCGTGACGACCGGATTGAATTGATGCCGCATATTGACCTTGAGATATGTTGGCAACCTCACGGTAGTGTTGACTATGAATGGAACGATGAGCGAAGAACATCTTGACCGCTACTCCTCGTTGTTTTGAAATCTACCGCTTGAGCGGCATTTATTGCATAGACTTCAAAGGCTTTCGCCAATGCCTACGCGTCGGTAGTTCCGATGTTTACAGTTCGAATGGTTGAACTTCCCTTGCCCTCTTCAGACCGAGAAATAGACGCACTCGTGGAATGGATGACCGATACTCTGTGCCTGGTGAGGAAACGCGGAGATGCCATGGCAGACAACGGACGAGCAGGCCCGGTTCACCGCTTGCTTCGTGACCACTTGTTTGGACAGCCAGATACTGCATGGGATGCACAGATGCTGGCGGATGAACTCGCCTTGATGCCAGCATCACTCAATCATCACCTCTCTCGTTTAGTGGAATGTGGTCTCATCGGCTACACCAATGAAGGCAAAGGGTGGCGGCGTTATTTCCTACGAGGAGGTTCCTTAAGCAATGCAGTAGCTTTTTTCCAGCAAAATTGCTCGTTGGTTTTGAGCCAACGTATCACGACCCTTGAACCATACTGGAAGCGTACGGGAGAGCCTATGGCAATTGAACTTCCAGAACCTGAACATGCTCCGTTCATGCTTGGATTAAGCGACCATCGCCCCATCCCAGACGATTCTGGAGGAAGTGTACTTTCTCACTGGATGAATGATTTTGGAATGCTTGGTGAACGGCCTGGAAAGGAGATCGTAGAGGATTCTCTTTCTGTTCGGTTGATGAAAACATTGCTCGAACGTGACCTCCCTCTCTCGCTGGACGAAGCCGTGGAATCGCATGGTGGTCAAAAGGCTCGTATTGGCCGTATTTTAGACCGATTTCGCGCCTCGGGAATGGTTGAACGCGTGGCGCGAACGGACCGGTTGAATGTCGCACTGTGGACCGCAATGACCACGCAATACCAACGACGTGGAGAAGACTGGATGCTCAAAAAAGGTGGATTCCAGCGATTGTTGGACAACAAGCAACAGAACACGCTCCTTCGGAGTTTGAAGAAGGGAGAACTGAATGTCGACGATGTAGGGCGTCATTTGAACAACATGGAAGCGAGGAACCAAATGCTCCTCTTGAACCTTCTCGGAGGGCGATTGCCCATGGGGTACCGCCTGTCCGGTCCTTCTCCTTCAGCCATACATCGTCGGATTCAAGACCGGATGGACCGAGTACTTCGAAGAATGGTGCGAGTGGCGAACTTGCTTGATGAAGCACTCCAAACGTCTGTTGATGAGGGAAATGCTTGAAACAATTTCAACAGAGCCAAATCCATGACCGAGTTTATCCAACCCGCACCAGGGCCTTGGGACGGAAGCGCTCGGCCTCTATTTCTTGCTCCGATGTCAGGAGTATCTGACCTTCCGTTCCGTCTTCTATCCAAAGAGTGTGGGGCCGATGTCACCATCACAGAATTTACCAATTCAACAGCTCTAACCCGTGAAGCAGCAACTTCCTGGCGACGAATGGAAACCCACGACAACGAAGTGCCGTTTATTCCTCAAATTTTTGGTGGAGACCCCGGCGACATGGCTACCGCAGCTGAAATGCTGGCTCCAAGTGCAGACATTATTGACCTCAATTTTGGCTGTCCTGCGCCAAAAGTCACCAACATTTGTGCTGGAGCAGCCTTGATGGGTGAGCCGGACCGTTTGGTTGGAATGGTGAGTGATATCGTTGAACGGGTTGACACTCCAGTAACTGCAAAAATGCGATTGGGCACCGGGAGTGGAGAAAACAACGCAACAGAGATCTGTCGGCGATTGGAAGAAGTTGGAGCTCAGCGTTTATGCATCCATGGGCGAACCCTTCGTCAACGGTACACTGGAGAAGCGGATTGGACATCGATTAAAACTGCAGTGGACGCTGTTGAGGTACCGGTTGTCGCTAACGGAGATGTTGTTGATGCACGTTCTGCAGCAGCGTGTTTGGAACACACCGGTGCCGCTGGTTTGATGATCGGTCGAGGAGCGATTGGGCGACCATCGGTTTTCGCTGACATCAAAGTCGGCCTGGGGTGGATGGATGAGAGTGAAGTTCCATGGATCGCAGCGAACGAAGAGTGGTACAATTTTGACGAGGTCAACCAATCCTTTGCCGCCCGAAGATGGTGCTGGGATCGTTACATCGAACTGTGTGAGGAAACTGTTGGTATCCAAGCACGATGGATGAAACGTCATGCTATTGCATTTACCAAAGGTCTGCCAAATGCAAAGAAAGTTCGTAACATCATGCACGAACAAAATACATCAAAGGCAATGGCTGATGCTATCAGCGATTATCTTGCACAAGGCGCTTAGGCCTCAGAAGGTTGATTCCCAATCTTCCAATTCGTTGGCTTCTGCCCAAGCCTCATCGGTCGTTTCTCCACGAACCTTGAGAACTTCACGGGCAAGCAACCAGTAAATGAGAGCAAGTGAGCGGCGACCCTTGTTGTTTGCAGGGAGGGCCACATCGACATTACGAAGGTGGTTGTTCGCATCAACGATACCAACAATCGGTAGTCCAGTAGCGACAGCCTCTCGGAGCGCTTGCTGATCAGCAGCAGGGTCGGTTACGAACAAGACATCCGGTTCAATGTAGGAGCGAAGCGCCGGATTGGTCAGGGACCCGGGGATGAAACGACCAACAGCCGAGTGTGCGCCAACAGATTCTGCGAATTTACGAGCGGGGCGTTGTCCGTATTGACGAGCGCTGACGACCATAATTGACGGTGCATCAAAGGTGTTGAGGAACGCTGCAATTGAACGAATCCGGGCGTCAGTGGTGTGAATATCAAGAAGATAAAGACCGTCTTCGCGGACACGGTCAATGAATCGGCCCATGTCGGCACTCTTCTGTTGAGTTCCGATATTTACGGCGCTCTCCTCATAGGCTTCAGCGGAGACTAGCAAACTTCCTTCATCGGACATAATAGACCACAGCAAGCCGCCCACAGACCCCCTGTATTAAACCACTTCGTCGCAAACCGGTTTACACTTTACTTGAGATTTAACAAAAAACATGTAGGGAAAAGGTATCAAAAAGGAATGGTTGTAGCAAGACCTATGCCGGAGGCCACTGATGAAAAAACAGTGGCCTACGAGCCAACACATCCACAGGCAACCCTCAACGACGAGGGTTTTTGGGGGGATGAGAAGGGAGCACTTCTCGCAGTAAGTGCCAGCGATTTAGAACGATATACTTACTGTCCGCTATCGTGGTCACTCGCGACCCGTGGACATGCTGGGAAAGGAAAGGAGATTGTCCAAGGTCAAGAAAACCACAAAGAAATCCACAGGGTTTACTCCGAGTACCAAATGCTCCGCGTTCAAACCAAGCGCAACCTCATCATATGGCAATGGTGGTACGCCATCATCTTGGTATTGGTCATTGATATCTTCTTGTTCAGAGGAATTGATGCTTCCGAATTCAGTACCGTTGAGATATCGAAACTTCTTGTAACTTGGGCTATATCCTGTCTTGTAGTTGGGATCGGAGCCTTGTTCTTGCCTTGGCGTCAACTGGTTGGCATGGAGATTACACCCCGGCCATCCTACCAATTTGGTGGAGAACAACAGGAGTTTGTTGAGCCATATTTTGAACCGAGAGGATTCGAGGGTGGGTGGTTTGAGGGAGGACGAATTGAAGTCGCATTTTTTATGGCTGCCATCGTTCTTGTCATCCATTCTCTGGCTCTTCGTTTTGCAAGCAATAGAGAACAGGCTACGTATGTATTAACCGTCGTTGCCATCGGCTGGACCTTAATCGCTACTGTTCAACTTCAGCGCGCCCTGATTGCAAACAGTAAATCCCTCAGTATAGCCGCTGATAATGACATTCAAATTGGGACGGAAATAGCATATTCTGATGATGAAAAAGGCAGTGGGTTACTCATGGACAATTCTATTGGACTGAGGGGGCGACCTGACCAAATTGTCATCATTGACGGGGAGTTTATTCCGGTTGAACAAAAGACTGGAAGAGTTCCTAAAAAGCCTCATGACTCTCATTCCATGCAAGTTTTGGCCTACGCTCACCTCATTGAAGCCACCACAGGGCGAAGCCCCCCCTATGGAATGCTTCGATATGGAGAAGAAAACCTGCACATTGTTAATTGGAATGATGATGCAAAGTCACAATTGATCGAGGCGATTCAAACCATCCAAGGAGTCATGGCCAACGGTGGTGCAAAACGAAACCACAATCGCCCAGGGAAATGTAAGAACTGTTCTCGCAGGTATGCATGCCCGGACCCTTTAACTCAGTGAAGCCATTAACGTGGGCCCCCTTGTGTTCACATACATGTACATGGGTACTCATGTACACACGGGCTTAACCAGTTCTGATGTATGTAGCAGCGACAGGATGAAACAGCAATATACACCGACATTGAGGCGACATCATGGAGTTGAGACCACTTGAAAATAAAGACATAC
>PBTH01000033.1 GCA_002726495.1 Methanobacteriota archaeon
CGTGGATGGTTTATCGCCAAGAATCGTTCCGTTACGGTGGGTCCCAGAACAAGAAATTCACCTTTACGCTCTGCACAAAGACCTGCCAATTCATCATGAAGAATGTCCCAATGCAAAAGGGGCGCTTCGGTGGCGTCATAGAGAAATGGTCGCCACAATGGAAGCTGATGTTCCTGGGACACGACACGGCCTGGTACGAATGGCGGACCAAGTCAAAGCATTGCGTGACCAAGTCGTTGATTTGGGAGGAGGAGACACACGACCAGCGCCACCCAAACCATGCGAACGGTGCGGCAGTATGACTTCAGGACAACAGTGTAAAGCCTGCGATATGCGTGATTTGTTATCACTTGATGAATAGCGATCACAGTAGATTTCCAATCAGCTTTTCCAAATCTTGTGGCCGGTCACAGTAATGGCACCGAAGCGTCAATGGCTCTTTGCTAACGACGCGAAGTCGATGGGATAAGGGTTCTCTTGAATTGGTTGTTATGCAGTTCGAAAAGGTGCACCGAACTACATTAATTACTTCCTCGCCAACCTCAATGGTCATCTTTTCCGCCACAGTATAAGCTCGTATGATCGCCACATGCGCCTCTGGCGCAACCAGGGCGAGACGATTGAGTTCATCTTGAGTTAATTCACGGTCTTCAACTTTGATAATGTCTTTCGTGCCCATCTTCTTTGAGGGTACGTTCATGACCATGGACACCGGTACTGCGGTGCTTTTGTTGATATTGAGCATTTCCAGGACTCGCATCGCTTGCCCTGAAGGAATGTGGTCAATGACTGTCCCGTTACGAATAGCGGTAACACGGCGCATGTTATGTTCTTGAGACATCACAATTCACCTCCAATTGCATGGACGTCTTTCGGGACCGTGACTCCAAGAAGTCGGCACAAAAGTGCCATTCTTGCAACAACTCCATTGAACGCTTGTTGGAAGTATCGTGCATGACGGGTTTTGTCCACTGACGGGTGGATTTCATCAACTCGTGGTAGAGGGTGCATGATGATCATTTTTTCCTTGGTATCTTCAAGGTTTGATGCATGTAATTTGTATGCTCCAGCGACTTTTGTGTATTCGTCTTCGTCAGCAAACCGTTCTTTTTGTATCCGCGTCATGTACACCACATCTGCATCTCCAAGAGAAGCAAGAAGGTCTTCTGTTTCGGTAATGTTTGCGCCGTGAGACGATAAATCCTCAACAATCTCTCTCGGCATCCGCAGGAGTTCTGGGCTAGCGAAAATCAATTCACACCCAAACCTCGTGAGTGCATGACTGAGCGAATGGACCGTTCGCCCGTATCGCAAATCACCAGCAAGAATGACCTTGAGACCCTCAAGTGTGCCATGAGCCTGCTTGATGGTAAACAGATCGAGCATGGTTTGTGTTGGGTGATGCCCTGCTCCATCACCTCCGTTGAGGATGGGCACGCGAGCGGCATCTTGTGCGTATTGTGCTGCACCTTGACGTGGGTGCCTCATAGCAATAATGTCAGTGTATCCGTCAACCATTTGGATGGTGTCAAAGAGGGTTTCTCCCTTCACCACAGAAGATGTCTTCACATCACCAAGATTGACCACATCCCCACCCAATCGCTTCATAGCGGTCTCAAAGGACATCCGAGTTCTTGTGCTTGGTTCAAAAAACAAGTTGCCGAGAATCTTACCTTGAAGCAAGGGCAAATACAGCTTCCCTTCTGCAACCGGAAGAAGGCGTTCTGCATCCTCTAGAATGCTCAAAATTTCGTCATTGGATAAATCATCCATCGTAATGAGACCGGCCATAATGCTCCCTCGCTTTTTCCTAACGGGCGAAAGACACCCATGAACATTACCGAGGCCAAAGATGATGTTGAAGGATTGAAATTGCTGTTCATCCAAGCGGAGTGATTATGGGTGAACCGGCTTTGGGTACCGTATGGTCACTTGGGCTGACGTTGATTCCGCTATTGAGGCGGAGCGGCAACGAAGGCTCAAACGCGTTGATTCAATGACCTTGGCTACAGCGTTAGCCATTCTTGCCTGTGCCATGTGGGCAGCATGGCCGACATTAACCGACTTGTTCAGTGATAAAGGGGTTGAACTTTCAGGATTTGGTGCGCCAATGCTACTGTTATTTTGGGGAATTATTCTCCAAGATTTGGCCCTTGATGAACCTGCAGCGAGGACGAGAGTTGGAGCCTCAACTTCGGTTTCTTGGCCAATTCTAATGGTTCTTGGAGCCCTTGGCCTTGAATTAAAATTGAGCGCAGTGACATTGGGAAGTGTTCTGATACTGACTGTTGGATGGTTTTGCAGACATCAATCTCGGTCCTTGCTAAGAGGTGGTTTTGATGTCCTCCGTTTCCGTTCGATATTAACTGCAATTGGTTGTATATCTGCTGTTGTCTTACTCTTTTCCCAACCTGCCGACTACACTGAAATAACCTCCTTTATCGCACCTTGTGTCGTTCTACTTTCTCTTGCCGATACCCTTCAAGCATGGGTTGTAGGTGACGACCAAAAAGAACTCAGAAAATCATTCAAAAAACGACTTGATCGCTTGGAACTACGTTTGTTAGAACTCAAAGCTCAAGGGGCTGCAGTGGACCAAGCTGCTAGTTTGCTAACAACCGCTCGTGAAGAGGGTCATCTTGACCCAGTTTACGGTATGCGTCTGCTCGATGAGAGCGAGGAAGACATGGAACGCTCACTGTCACTTGCCGATGATGTTGAAATCATCAGGAAGGATGCGCTTGACGCAGTGACTCAAGCATCGGACATTGCTCCAACTGCAAAACGCCCGAAGAAAGCCTTTGACATGGGGGAACGGGAAGTCGCACTGGGCTCTCTTAGAGAAGGCGAACTCCTGTTCAGGGAAGCCAAAAAGAGAGCCTTGGAAGTTATTGAATGGTGGGCTAAGGCCGAAGATGCCATCACAGAAGGCTCACGTATGTTGGACGGTAAAAAAGGAGATGGAGTCCAACGCCTCCATGAAATGCTCAACGAGGCAAAAACTCTCCTGGCCTCAGAAAAACCAAGAGAGGCTTTCGACTACGCTTCAGTAATACCAACACAACTTGAAGCGGATGGTGATGCTCAAGAGCGAGCTATCGCATCCCTGAAGGAGGCGCAGAGGCAACTCAGCCAAGCCGATGGTTTGGATACAACAGAATTGAAAACTCGTCTTGATAATGCAGAAGTCGCTATTGAAGAAGGCAATGCGAGTCAAGCGATTGGACTGGCAGATGGAGTGGTAAGAACGATAGAAAAAGAACGGGCGGCGATGGATGATGTTCTAAGAGCTCTAAAACAGCGCAAGAAATTGGTTGAACGATACCAAGGAAGAAGCGATGAAGAGAAGTGGGCCCTTGCACTTGAGGAAATCGACCAAGCGGCTCAAGCCAAGTCTTGGTCACA
This sequence comes from Methanobacteriota archaeon, assembly GCA_002726495.1. GTDB lineage: Archaea > Thermoplasmatota > Poseidoniia > Poseidoniales > Poseidoniaceae > Poseidonia. The sequence continues at coordinate 3,406 of PBTH01000033.1, forward strand.
TGCAGGAATGCTGCTTGAACAAATGACCAGTGGCCTGGACAAAGAAGGAAAAGCCAGTGATGATGCACTTGAACTCTATGACTTTGTGATGGACGAATGGCGAAGCTTACGGAATCGGTGTGAGGCTGCTGATATTTCGATTGATGATGAAGACCGACGTGAGTGTGAACAGGAAATCGCTCAGGCAGAAGACATGCTTGGAGTTAGCCGAATTGAGGCGTGCTTGGACCACTTGTCCAAGGCTGATGCTGCTATGGAACGACTGCGAAGAAGAATTTGAGAGTCTGCAAGACTTTGTTATCAAATCGGACCCTGTGAAGACTCTCGGGTTTTCGGCCAATATCAACGGTTTTGGTGGAGGATGTGGGATAAAAAACACTCCTTTATATCATAAGTATCAAAATTAGTAGATGAATTTCCATGATGAATCTAAGTTCTAATGACCGCATTCTAAGACTCATGGCAGGGTTTGGCATGGTCACAGTTGAATACCTATCAGGCATAGATTGGGACATATTCCTCCTCGTCCTAGGCTCATGGGGATTGCTCACTTCAGCGTTTGGATTTTGTCCATTTTACAAACTTCTTGGACACAGCTCATGTCCCATATGAGTCAACATTCAGAAATTGATGTTACTCAATTGAATGTAAACAAACCATGCTTTTCCACTGTGGATATGCGTAGCGTTCCTGGGAGACCCAAGTCAACCGGCATTCCACCAATCGTTACGAGAATGCCTGACAAATGAGTATACAATGCTAAGGGTAAGGACTCTGGAAGGTCTTGGAGTGGAGGTTTTCTACTGGATAAGAGGTCAACCATCTCCTTATCACTTGCCAAAGCCACCCAAGCGTTTGCTGACCAAGCGTGTTGACGCAGCAGATTTGATTCAAGGCTAGGCGCAACTGAAACGGTGTGCTTTGGCCAAGTCACTCTCCAATCGCTACCCTGCTCGAACAACCACTCGATTTTGGTATGTTCGGAAGAAGGTGTCTCAGTATGTCCTAGAGCGGCATAATGCACCATAATTGAACGAACATGCGGATTACGAGGGTGCTCCTTAGCGATTCGTTCTGCAAGGTCAACAGCAGTCATAACACGCCCTTCATCAAAATTGAGCAGACTTTGGGTGATTCGGCCATGCACCCAATCTATGTCGGACAAGTTGGCTATGGCTTCCTCAAGTAAGTTAAGTGCGTATTCGCTTTTATTAGCCAATCGCATTCGAGCAATTTTGGATAAGAACATCCGACGGTCCACGGCAGTTTGCACCTTCTTGGGATTCGGCAAACTCACTTTGCCTTCTCCAAATTGACGGAGCATCTCAATATTCTTTTTCGTCATTGGATCGATTGCCAACATCGAGATCGCTTGTTGTTTCAATGAACCCTTTGATTGAAGTAAATTGTAAATCCATTTTAGACGAACTGCCTCAATGTCATCATTTGGAAGAAGGTCCAGCCTCGGCTTAGCTTCCTTCAAATCTCGCTGTGCAAGACTTGCAGCGCAAAGAATCATTCTTGAGATTTGAGCATCTCGTCCTCCCTTCAAAGCGAGTAAATCCATGGCGATCTCTTCAGCCTCATCCCAGCGCCCAAGAGCCGCGTACAACAGCATGGTAGCTTTGGTTTTACGAACCATGTCCAATCCAACAAGCGTCGCTTCTTTGCCTTCCGATAAAGATTCATAACGCCTCAAAGCCGTGCCCCAGTCCTCCTCAATAATGAGTTCATTCACCGAACGTTGTTTGACATAAATCATGTCACTCATTCCGCGTAGACGCGTCCTGTCTTCGTCCATTGAAGCATCAAATACAATGTCAGCAAGAGTTCCTGATCTGCGGATTGAAAGACCCCAAACCACAAGGAAAGCGACCTGGCCGCCAGAAGCAAGCATCCATGTTAACTCTTCCAACATGTCTTTTTCTAAAACGGAACAGACGCTCGATTCCCAATCTCCGCAAGCTGCACCTTGAGGGAGGAAACTGGAATCCCAAAATGTGATCATCGCCAAAGCGAGTAACAACATCGATTGGCCAGCGAATCCTGTAAAACAAAAATTCAGAACGGAGGCTTGTTGGACTGGTTCAGCGCGCAGCAATCTGCTATCAGCCAAGCGAATCCCCCCTACACCCGATACATCTTGGATGTCGAGGAAAAGAATACGAGCAACTTCATACACAAACAAGAAACCGATTGCCGCAACGTTCAGCAAGAGGAACAGAAGCAGAGAGGTTACGATTGGAACACGAATACCTGCCTGAGGTATGTGGGAAAAGAGTTCTATCAATCCGAAACCGAGCAAACCACCTTCTTCCATGTAGGTTGATTGAAGTCTGTACTCAGGGAGTTCAATAACTCGGTCGGAATGCGTAAACATCGTCGGATCGTACAAGAGAAACAACAGAGAAATCATGGTGTTGATCGCCACATAAGGCATAGCAACCAAGTTCAAGTGAACAACTTGAGCGATAAATTGCTGCCGAGCATTCGGCAGGTGATTGTGAAACGGGGATGCTTTTCCTTTTGCAATTTGTTGAGAAGATTGTTTGAGTGCATGCCAAGAAGAGCCAAGAATGCGCCCATAAGCAAGGATGGCCGGGCTAAATGCAACGAATGCTGCAATACTCAATTGATGTGTTTGAGAAACACCGCGACTCTTGAGAACTACGCCAACTGCCAATGCAAGAAGGAGCCATGAGGCCGTAAGCGCTACATATCCGATATTGCGGATTTTGGTATTTTTTTGCATTGTGGCGCGCATTGTGCCCAAAGGACGAAGCACTTGTGCGCCCAGCGACGTACCACTTGAGATGATGGCTGGAAACACGATGAGAATCAGAGCAAATGCGACTGAAGGTGCATGGAACCCTCCAGATAAGTCCATCCGAGCCGCTGTAAATTCGAACAACAGAATCAAACTACCTGTTAGAGCCATCAGATAAGAGAGCACACCAAATCGCATACCTCGTAAGGAAAGAAGGTGCTTAACATCATCAATTGTTTCTGTGACTTGATGAACTTCATACCTCCGCTCTCCGGTTTGAAAGGCTACTTGCAGTCCTTTGAGTTGCCGAGGTACGACTCGGTCCCAAAACAACCAGGCAGTCAATGTAGCAACAGAAATTGGTAGAATCATACCCGCTGAAAACCCTTGTATGATTTCCATGGTTGACATTCTAAGGCCTCATTGAGTTGGTACAAGTGATGGTTGGCTCACTTTTTCTCCAATTTCTATCTTGATCTGCTCCACGAATTGTTCAAGTGGGATATCTGCTACTTGATCGCCATTTCTAGCTCTAAGACTGACCGTATTTGAATTCATTTCTCCATCTCCGAGGATGATGATGTAGGCAGGTTGTAGTTTCCGATGGATCTTGATTTTCTTTTTGATATGAGCATCGGTTGCGTCAACCTCTACCCGAACATCCTGTTCTCGTAAAGCATCAGCAACTTTGTTGGCGTAGGCTTCATGGCGTTCTCCAAGGGTGATAATATGGCATTGTGTTGGTGTAAGCCATGTTGGAAACCGCCCTGCAAAGTGTTCAATCAACACGCCACAGAATCGTTCCATTGAACCAAACGGTGCGCGGTGAATCATGACTGGCCGATGTAACTGACCGTCAGAACCTTTGTAAGTCAACTCAAACCTTTCAGGTAGATTATAGTCAACTTGTACCGTTCCAAGTTGCCATTCTCTACCGATTACATCCTTAACTACAAAGTCAATTTTAGGACCATAA
>PBTH01000034.1 GCA_002726495.1 Methanobacteriota archaeon
CCGACTCAAGACGCTATTACGAGACTGTGCTATCTATTAATCCAACTGCAAACCTATCTTTTTGGATTTGCAATCAAGCTGAAAAGTCACTCCATCCAAGTTAGTGGATCCGATTCCTGACGGCTGGCCCAAACAGAAACATCCGAGAATTCTGCCGTAAGTTGGGTGGCTAATGTTTCCAATGCGAAGCGTTCACTGGCATAATGCCCAGGCAAAATCATCGCCATACCAATTGCCTCAGCTTCCAAACAGGTATGAAATCTGGCTTCCCCTGTTAGCAGCACCTGACAGCCTGCTCGCGAAGCTGAATGAATAAACTCTCCGGCACTTCCACAGCCGATTCCTACGCGACTAACCGGCATCTCAGGATCACCCACGATATGCAGTCCTGCAATCTGCAAGAATCCGGCGACCGTGGAAGCCAATGCACCTAATTGCACCGGCGGGCAATCGCCTCGACGACCTTTACCTAGACCCCCTAAAGACGCACCATCATCCAGCTCAAATGGCCTCAGGGGTTTCACCTCAGAGAGCCCCAAGCCATCAGCCAATTGCTGATTGATGCCGCTGCGCGCTGAATCAAACGCCGTGTGAGGACTATAAATTGCGATGCCATTCGAAGCCAACTTCCATAACACACTGCCCGTCGGCGAATCGGTGCTGATACGTTTGACACCTTTGAAAGGAATGGGGTGATGTGTCACAACCATATTTACATTTTCAGCAATGGCTTCCTCGGCAACCGCACTCGTCACTGTTAAGCAGGTCATTACTTTGGAAACAGATGTCTGGCGATCTCCCATCAAGAGGCCCACATTATCCCAGTCTTCAGCCAAAGCCGCTGGCGCAAACGATTCCAAATAACGGCATACATCAGCAACATTTGTCATGCGAAGCTCTTTTTGAGAAAGCAATTGCGATTGGTTACTCGTCTTTTTCTTCAGATTCAGCCGGAACGGGTTCAATCGTTCCAAACAGATGCCCACCAACTTCGCCATGGCTCCAAGTTCCGGCATACTTGTTCTTGTAGATCACGACTCGAGAACTAAATGTTCCCAACCCAGGAATATTCGCGTTGGTGAGTGTGATAACTGGAGTGGTGTCAGCCCACTGTACTTGTAAAGACATCGGAACAGTGATGTCTTTTCCTCCGTATTGTACTCGAGCCGTAAACAACCAGTATTCTCCTTCGGACAACTTCTTAACCGACTTGATCGTATAAGTCTCTTTAGGTAAATCACCTTTTTGCTCGCGGCCGAGCACCGTAAAGTTTCCTTTGAACTGGACGTTGCTTAGCTTCTTTTCAAACAGGTCATACAGCTTCTGCTTTTCGGGCGAAACGTTCGGGGCAGCAGATTTATCCTGCGCAACCGATTCTGAAACCATAAACAAGCTAAATACAATCGCCCAACAACATGCAGAAAGATTACCAATTCGACTCATCGCAACACCTTTGAATCCTCAATGATTAATGATCTTGATTTGATTTAATAGATTGTTCTAGTGACCCGCTGCGAGCTCGACGTCTACCGAACTCCTTCCGTCATTGTCACTGCTAATATAGATAGTCGCAAGCAACTTAGGATTAGATTCTTTTGAGCTGTTCGATGGTCTCCGCGATCTCCAGTTGTGGATTCCTCGAAAACTCACGATCCACGGTAAAATAACCCGAGTACTGCTGCTGTTCGAGTAGACCAAAGATTTCATCAAAATCGACGACGCCACTACCGAACGCAACTTCTTCACCGCGCCCAGATGCTATGTCACGCATTCCATCTTTGATATGCATATGACCAATAAATGGGGCCAGGGCCTGTGCTGCTTCTGAAGAGGAAAATCCATTCATGATTAAACTCGCCGGATCAAAATCGACTGCACCACATCCTGGTGGCAACTGCTCCAACAGTTGAGCCATCGTCCGACCATCCTCAGTTCCTGTTCTTCCTGCTAGCGACACACCGACACGCTGCCCATGTTCGCCAATATTAGTAAGGATATCCCGCAGCATTTCGAAATCCGGATGACTACTATCCTCTGGAACTCGCCCAAGACGGTTCACAACGACTTTAGCGCCAAGCCTGTAAGCCAAATCCATGGTACGTTTAGTCGCTTCGACGCGTCGGTCCAAATCTGCATAAACGTTGTAACCACGCCGAGTTTGAAACGTCAAAGCACTTACTGCCAGCCCCTGATCTTGTAGCAATTTGCTGATATGACGGATCGCCGTATCACTCAGATCGCGCATGTCCAATTCGGAGCGGGCATCAATTTCCACTGCTTCCGCTCCTATTGAGGCAGCGGTCATTAAAGCCTTCTTGAACGGCTGCTTAAAGCAGGCCAGTCGTACAGCAGTTCGAATCCGAAGCAATGTATTTCCTCTACAAACTATCTAAGCGTAAAAATCTTGATGGTCATCGTATCATCATCCAACTACACCCACTAACACAACCCTACTTCTCTATTATGCTCATTGAGCAAACAATCGTCTGTCAATACAATGAGACATTCACCAACATCCCTATCCGTTGTCGCTCACAAGCAATGACGGAGTGTTCTAATTCGTAGTCGTGGTATTTCATGCCTCAAAAGTTTCTCACTACATTGCCTGTCTTCAATGAAGTCAAATACGTTAATGAGGTTCTGGATCTTGTGAAAAAATATAGTCCCGAAGTGCTTGTGGTTGATGATGGGTCAACCGACGGGACGGCCGAACTTCTCGCACAACGCAATGACGTAATCGTTATACAGCACCAGCAGAACTCCGGGTACGGCGCTGCCCTTAACACCGCATTTCACTATGCGATTGAACATGACTACGATACCGTCGTCACCATTGACTGTGATGGGCAACATGAGCCGCAACGTATTCCGGAATTTGTAGAAGCTTGTACTGACGGTGTCGACATTGTTTCCGGCAGTCGCTACCTGAAGCAATTCGACGAAGACACGGCTCCACCGGAACAACGACAAAAAATCAATCAAACTGTTTCTGCCGAAATCAGTCGCCGACTGGGGATCACTCTGACAGATGCCTTCTGTGGTTTCAAAGCTTACAGCACATGCGGCTTAAAGAAACTGAATCTAACTGAAAACGGTTATGCGATGCCTCTGGAACTCTGGGTTCAGGCAGCTCAGCATGAATTAAAGATTGTTGAATGGCCAGTTCCACTCATCTATTTGGATGAAGAACGATCGTTCGGTGGAGTACTTGATGACGCCAGAACCCGCCTCGAATACTACCATCTAGTGTTAGATCGAAGCATTGCCAAAACCAAGCAATTTGCCTAATCAGGTTGGACGACGTGGATTGATATGAGTGAGCCTCGAATCCAATACCGCAAGCTTCGTGCTCCTCAGCAGCACGACTCCGTTTTAATGGACCCACCCCTATCAGATTCTCAGCGGCTGCTGGAAAATAATCTTTCACTCATTCAACAGTCCGATAACCTACAAATATTCGGAATGACACTAGCAGAATTACGAGTGACCGGCCGTAAAGCTCTACAGACTGCCGCCTTGAAATACACCGGCGGTTATACAAACTGCAACAACAAGATCAATGGCGAGCGAATTTTCTTATCCGGGCATCAACCAAAACTGTTTCATCCCGGGGTTTGGTTTAAAAACATATTGCTGGCTGAACTGGCGAAAAAACATTCCGCCACTGCGATTAATCTAATCATCGATAATGACCTGTGCGGACAACACTCGATCAAAGTTCCACAAGGAACGATTGAAACGCCAATCGTCTGTCCTGTTTTTTTTGACCGTAATGGCGATAGTGTGCCGTTTGAAGAAGCAGTTATTCAGGATCAGAGTCTTTTCGAGTCTTTTGGTCAGCGCGTAGCCAATTCAGTTATTCCGGAGGCTGGAGATAACATCCGTCAGTTTTGGGAGTTGGTCAATCGATCCCAGTCCAATAATCCCGGGTTAAAATTTTCACAGGCACGTCATCAATGGGAACGTGAATATGGGATTGAAAACCTTGAGTTGCCACTGAGTACCGTCTGCTCATCGCGTGAGTTCTACAGATTCTGCTGTCATCTTTTACAAAACGCTGAAAATCTCCAAACCATTTACAACGCCTCACTAATCGAATATCGCAAGGTGCATAAGATCCGTAGTACTTCACACCCGGTACCAGCCTTGGAATGTATCAACAATGCGGTGGAAGTCCCGCTTTGGATTTGGAGTAAACGATCTCCGTCAAGAAAACGGCTTTTCTGTATCACCTCCGGTGACGAAACAACACTTCTGGATGAATCTGGACTGACGTATGGAACGATTAATCTGGCAAGTGATAAAGAATCAGCGATCAATCAACTGGCATTACTCGCCCAATCCGGTATCAAGATTCGCCCTCGCGCTCTCACGACGACCATGTATTGCCGACTCGTTCTATCAGATCTATTCGTACATGGTATCGGGGGCGGAAAATATGACCAACTCACCGATGAAATTACCAAACAGTTTTTCAAAAGCCCACTGCCACACTTCCAAATTGCGACAGCCACAGTCAAGCTTTTTGCTGACCAACTCGCAAATCCGATGGATGCACTACAGACCATTGAAAAGGACCTTCGCGATTTGCAATTCTCTCCCGACAAGTTCGCACGCAAGGCTATCAATAACGTCCATAGTAATTCCCTAGCATTAGAAAAACTCATCGATAAAAAGCTGAAGCACGTCCAGCAAGAAGTTGCACCCGCAGATCGTTCAGGATGGCATACAACTTTACAGGGGATTCATCAACAGCTGCGAACACTACTCGCCAAAGACGAAGAAGAGCTGAAAGCTACCAAGGAAATGACCCAAGATCGTCTCAAATCGTTTGAACTTTTAGATTCTCGCGAGTATTCCCTTATCTTATTTAATGGAAAAACTTTGTTAGATTTACTGGTATCTGGCACAAAAACGCCTTAGATTACAGTTGCAAAAGGATTTGCGGATGGAGCCGAATATAACTCGTGGAGGGATTCCGTGGTATGAGTTCAAGCATTACAACGCGACGAACTATAACGCTTGATGGAGATCAAGCAAGTGTAATTGTTCTTGGGGATTCTGCCTTTGAGCGTGGTACCGTCACTGTGACCACTGGCAGAGCGGGGGATCATCCCGCTATCTTTCGTTTTCTCCAGAATATCTTCCGACTGCCAACGTCCACCGATTATGCAGCCCAATTGGAAGATCCTCAGTATGAACCACGTGACCGCATTGTTGCCAAACTAGGCAATCAAATCATCGGTCACGCTCGTGTGCAAATGCGAGATATCCAATTCGGAGACATAAAACTGCCTGTCGGCTTTATTTGTGAAATGGCAACGGCACCTGAATTTCGTAAAGAAGGGATTGGTACTACACTACTGGAACGAGCAGAGCAGTTGATGATCGAACAGGGTGCCATCATGGGTATCCTTCACACACCCGCTGTCTCTTTTTATCAAAAACAAGGCTGGAGCGTCGGTGGACAACACAATTACAGTGTTACCTCGCCACGCAGTATTCTTTCACTGTTGCGGCAAAACGTAATGGAGCAAGAGCCGGAAACGACCAATCCACTGGTCGAACCTGAGCAACCGCTCCACGTTCGTATCTGGAGGCATGTCGAGCAGGAAGCCCTGATGCGACTCTACAAACAAAACCTGGACGGCCGGTTTGGTGCAATCGTACGAACCGATGCCACCTGGCGATGGCTGCTAAATCGCCACAGCTTTGAACAAGTCTATGTCGCCATCGACGGTCCTAAAAAACTAACCATCGAAAGTGGATACCATGCCATCGTTGGTTATGCGATTGTTAAACATGGACGCATTCTTGAATTAATGACCGATGGGAGTCGTGAAGATATCGTTCCCGATCTGTTGGAACGAATCTGTAGCGATGTCATTGAACAAAAAGATGTTCCTGTTCGTCTGGATGCACCTGACGGAGACCCCTTGCATGAATTGATGAAAGAGGCTGGTGGTGAGTTCCTGCGACGTACCGTCGTTGGCGGCGAAGTGATCCTCAGTAAAGTATTCAATCCACTTACCTTGCTGAAGCAGGTGCGGCACCTACTGAACGATCGTGCTCAGCAGGCCAGCGTAAACCTGCCCGCAAGTCTTGGTCTTGTCCTCAGTGGAAAGGCTTATACCCTGACACTCACTCCTAGATCGGCAAAAGTCACTCGAGGAAAATCAGGCAAGAGCTTCTTAACGATGTCAAAATCTGTTTTCTCTCAATTACTATTAGGGGTGTGTTCGGCTGAAGAGGCGATGGCTGCCAATGAGCTTGAAGCATCTACTAAAGTTGCGGAACAACTTGCAAAAATACTCTTCCAGCAACTCCCGGGGCACCTGCCGCCGCTCGATGACCTCCTATCGTAAGAACTTCAATGACTGCTGAGCAACCAGTAACCGCCACCTCGCAATCAGAACAGGTGGGCAAGGTTGGCTGGTTCGCCGTTGTACTGATTCTGGGAATCAGTGCCTACGCGGCATTCGCTCAACGACCTGCCATCGCGACCGATGTTGGCACTTATTTATTAGCAAATGCTACCAGTCGCGGAATAAAACCGACGGTACTCACTTCGGTTGACCCACAGGACCTCTCTCAGAATCGACGCTCCCCCATCACCTGGTGGCCCGAGTCATACGGAGCTATTCCTGAACTTGTTAATAAGTCGACCGCCGCCATTGGTCTTAATCTCGATAGTGGACAAGTCATTCAGTGGACAACCTTCATCGGGTGGGGATTAGGAATTTTCTTTTGGTTTTGGTTCTTCAGGTTAGTCTGCTCTCCAACAGCCTTACCCTGGATTTTCCTCTGCTTTTTAAGTGCCCGATATAGTCACGCTAACTTCTATCTTTACGATGGTGGAGAGTTCTTCTATTGGTCGCTCTTCCCTGCCATACTTCTATTAAATTACAAAGCCGCCATCTCCGATCAGACCAAACGTGTTTCGATATACCTCGCTGCCGGCGCCGGAGCGATGACTCCCATGTTGGTTTTGCTTAAGTACAGTGCCGGCTTAAGCAGTGTGGGATTCGGAGTGGCCTGGTTGTGGCTAATTTACACCCGGCGCGTCAGCAAACGTGCGTTTATTAACTGGTGCATCAATGCCGGGACAATGGCTGGATTTATTTTGTGGCTCGGAATAATTCCTGAAGGAAATCCAACCCAAGTCGATTCACCGATTCAATGGACCCCTCTGCTTTGGATCCCGGGGGCGTGGCTATTCGCAATGACCGATCTTGGAACATTACTTAATAAATTGACGCTTGATCTTCTGCCGTCGATGGGCAATCATCACGACGGTTCCGAAGGATGGCTGTTTTTACCCGTCGCGTTGCTGGTTTGGTGGGTATTAAAAAACCATCCCACTCAATCCCCCAAAGATGAAACTGTTACATCAAACATTGAGCGAACCAAACCGCTCTTGATCGGTCACCTGTTGGGATTCAGCCTTGTGTTACTCGTGTTTCTGGTTCGCGGAAGTGCCATCCATATGGATACGCGATTTTTAAGGCCAGCTGCGATTGCCGTACTACCACTTATACTGCCAGCACTTTGGAATGCGTGTGCCACGTCCCACTTGCAAAGACGAGTTGCAGGTTTATTTCTACTCGCAACCTTCACACTAATTCCCTCACTCTATGGCATCGCTGCTCTGGGGGACAAAACCTTTATTAGAGCTCAATACGCAGAGCAACTTACCGATTCTGATGGCCTGCGTCATGATCTACTAAGCAGAACTGGTGATGCCGTAGCCTTCTTTGACCAACTCAACAAGCAGACCACCTCTGAAGATGTGATCTATATCCTCGAACCTACCATGGGAATTCCACTGAAAGAGCGGCGGCTATTTCTGGAGGAGCATGCTCACCTCAGAACCAAAGAAGTACTAGCGTCTCGAAACTATCGAGGAACACCCGCGGGCACCCTTTATCTCCCGCTCCCAAAACAACTGGTGGAGGATGGTCGGGCGGAAGCCATTAAAAACTCGTTCCGCGATATTACCGATTGGAGTGAGTCGACGATTGAAAATCAACCTGACTGGATCTTACTCTCAGGTCGCTAAAACGATTCCTTTTTCCGCAATTCTCATCTGATAGAATTAGCAAAGGATTACACTCCCGAACTATAAAAGCATTTGGAAGTTTACTGACATGAAAAACCCTTGCGCTTCATTCCTTTATTTGCTCCTTAGTTTCATATCCCTGACCTCGTTTTTAGGCTGCTCAAGCGAAGAGGAGCAGGGTGGCTCACCTACGAAGGAGTCCGATACAGTTGATGCAAGTTTAAGAATTGGCGTAATGCCCAAATTGGTTGGCATCTCTTACTTTGAAGCAACTGGCAAAGGAGTTCGGGAAGCCGGTGAGGAATTGAATATCAATGTTCATTACGATGGACCTACCTCTGCCATCCATGAAGATCAGGTACGAATGCTGAATACATGGATGGC
>PBTH01000035.1 GCA_002726495.1 Methanobacteriota archaeon
GCACCAGCAGACACCGCAACGGCCGTTCGGTTCGTACCGAGGTCGATCGCTGTGGATGAAGGTGCGTTGGTGTCGGTGCTTCCTCCGCCGTCGCCCAACTCTCCAAATTCGTCCTGTCCCCAACACTTCAGGTCGCCGTTGTCAAGGATGGCGCAGGTGTGGTCGCCTTGACCAGCTGACACCTTGTTGTTCGAATAAGCAAAGGAAGAGCCTGAGCCGCCTGTCTCGAGAACGTCGTTGCTCTCGTCCAGCGTTTCTTCGCCGTTGGTCCACGGATTCATTGAATCGAGATACCCCACTTGGGTCATCATCACCATCAGAAGCGATAGGACAACGGCTCGGTTGAAATTCGGATGGCGTACGCTGGACATGTCTTCGCATCTTCATGCGCGTAAAATTACCTTCACCGTTTATGATAGGGGGGCGGTCAGGGCTCGGTAGTAAATGCGTGAATAATTGTCGCTTCTGCAGACTGTAGGTGTTCACTGACTGTTGCCTGTTTAATGTCAAGAGATTCTGCTATGTCTCGTTGCGTACATCGACGAGGGCGGTCATAATAACCCATCTCAATGGCTTTTTCCAACACCGTTCGTTGACGCTCAGGAAGCAACTCGATAAATTCTGGATTGTGTAAGGATTCGGCCCCCAACTTCATTTTGTATCCATCGGACAAGAACTCACCAAGAGACGAACGAATTGAACGTAGAGCATCCTTCGTACCCCGGACTGTAATGAGCATTCCATTGGGATGAACAAAAGTTGGCGTCACCCACCACACGTGTTCAAGTGATGAAAATAAACGAGCAAGAGGGCCCACGGCAAGAACTTCGCAGAGAGCAGATGTTTCAGTTTGTTCAAGGATACGTAAGAGTTTGTAAGCACCTTGGTCTTTTGAAAGGATCTTCGAGTCATTATAATCCAAGCGAATAAGGGCACGCATTCCCTCGTCGCTTTCATCCAGCTTCGTCAAAAATTCAACCCTTTGGAAATCCTGTGTGAGCGATATCCCCGGGAGATGATTCCCCTCGTCTCGTGTAAAGGAAATTTGCATGTAGCGCAAATCTACCGAGTTCATGCCTATCATGAACGGTACTCGGTACATTAACTCACCCCTGAATTCAACTGTCGCCAGCCTCAAACATACTCAACACACGATTAAGTTCCCGAAGGGACTCTTCCAGCATACTGCGTTCGTTTCGATCCAGTTCTGGATCCTTGAGTTTCTCTGTAATGGCTTCAATTTCCCACTTGGCTTGTGCACGTTCACGCTCAAGTGCTTTGTCTTCTTTGATCATCTGCAATCGCGCACGGCGGACATTGGTTGCCTTACGTTGCTTGTTGTAGGATTCCTTGTTGTCAGAAGAGATTTCTACTGCAGTTGGGAACGGTATGCCGATGCCTTCCTTGGCAAATCGTTCTGCGATGTTTTTCAGCAACCAGTCCTTTGCGACGAATTCATCTGAATAATCTTCAACCCAGCCGTACAGGCGGAATACTTTGGCAAAGTCTCCAAGTTCATTGAGAAGTACGCGAGGTTCTGGAGTATCAATCACATAGGGGCACTCTCGCATTAATTGCAAAACTGTGTACTTGACGTGAGAGATGTCTTCATCATATTCAACGCCGATATCCATAACCAAAGAAATTCTACGACCTTGTCCGTCACCACCGCCGCGTGCGTGATTAACCACCGTTGAGTTGACGAGATTGTTGTTAGGGATAACAACCAAATTTTCTTCGTTGGTTAGAATTTTTGTTGATAGAATCCCGACTGAAACAACAGAACCTATTTCGCCGTCAACCTCTATTCGGTCACCGACTTCAAAGGGTTGGTCCAAAGCGAGCATGAACGAGTTGATGATGTTTCCAAGAGTCTGCTGCATAGCAAGTCCAATGATTAAGGAAAATACAGCCAAAGAGGCAAGGAGCCCCATGAGTTCAAAGCCTAATTCCTCCATTGCGAGGTATATTCCGCCAAACCATACGGCGGCTCTTAGAATGAAGATGATGAGCGAATTACTACCAGACACAGTTACGGAGCTTTGATTTGAGAACTTATCGAGGATTACTGGAATCATAATCTTCAAAGCAACGCTCAACAAAGAGGTCGAGAGGAGGATATAAATCGCCTGGAACACGGGGTCAAGGGCCACATTTAGATCATCTTCTTCACCCATAACCCAAAGCATTGTGAGTTGCAATCCTGCGAAAACAATGAATCCGTAGAGGCGTTGGGTGACAGGCCGATAGAGTTGGTCATCCCAATCAAAGGAAGTTGCTTTAACAAATTCAAGGACGACTTTCTTCATCAAAAACTGAACGATAGCAACAGAGATGAGGGTCAATAAGATACCTGTTGACCATTGCATCCATGAATCCATGGCATTGGCCTCGGAAATAATCTCATCAACTGTAACCATGACCGTTGCCCCGTACTGTATACCATGGACATTCACCCGTTCATGATAGGGTTGCTGTGCCGCCTGGGAATGAAAAACGGTGCATAGAAATATTATTCCTCTTCACTCGCTTCAACAATCAAGTATCCATTCTCAGTTTTTTCAAAGATGAAGTTTAGGCCAATTTGTTCGAGGATCTGTCTCACTTTGCTTGGCATTGCAGCTTTGTGAGTCACGCCTAGAGCCCGCTCAAACGATCGCCAAGAAAGACCTCTTGCGATCCGTTCATCCGAGACAAGTTGCCAAAAGTCTCCAACAAAAAACGAGCCGTCGTTTTGAGCAAGACAGTTGAGGGCATGATCATTCCACTTTTGTCTTAGAATGGATACTTCTGTTTCCGAAAGTTCTTGATTGGATTTTTGCTCACCTTGAGTTACTTTTGGTAAAACTTTACTCTCGTCCACCGCTGATTGTCCTGTAACTACTTCTTCACGAAGTGGCGACGAAGTGGTTTGGCCGGTGTTGGTTGGTGACTCATAGTCAAACAAGCGGTCAAAAAACAAACGTGCCTTTCGACGAAGGAAGGAAGAGATCGTGCCCGTTGTAGTTTTTGTATGCGCTGAACGAAGGGCTGCTGTGTTTCCGATGTAATTTGGCTCTTCGCCAACGCCCCAAGTTGAAAGGCGTCCAAATGCTTTCTTAGGCCCAGAAACGGGCGATTCACCAGCAAAACGCGCTTCCAAAAACAACTCGTGAACCTCTGGGAATCGTGCTCCTGAAGAGAGGCCTTCGTCAATGGTGATCTCTGACCAAAGCAAGTACCTTTCAACCGCGTCCCATTCTTGGGGGAAAATCTTGGAAAAAGGCGGATGCCCTAGAAGTGCCTGCATGACACTGTTGCGGGCATTGTTGCAGTTCTTGCACAGTTGGATACGATTGTCGTTGTTATTCGTTCCACCAAGCGAAATGGGATGAATGTGTTCTGTATTGTGGTTCCCACCTCGAAAACGGAGTCCGCAATGTGGACATTCCGCTTCGCAGGTAATGAGCCAATTGACCCGAATACTCGAACAACTTGACCGATTCTTAGTCTTGGTTCGGTTCTTAAGGAAATTTTTTGCCCCACCAAGGACACTTTGATACTTCAGCTTCAGTAGATGATGCGTTTCTTCTTGTGGTCTGGTGGATTGTGCATTCATCGAGAGTTCCCCTTTTGAGAAATTAGACATTCATTAGTGTTCATATACGCTCGTCATATATTATAAAGAACGGAAAATTTTCCGATACAGCCTATTCACAAGAACAATGAAAGGAAACTTTGGAAAAACATCACTTCAAAAGGTGAAGCCTGTCACTTTTGGCCATGGGAGGACGCTATGACCGTATGGCATCGTGGTTATTGGACCGCAAAAAAGGCGTCCACATCGCCATATTTATGCTCACGCTTCTGATGATTCCTGGGGCCATGACCGCTCTTCAGCCCATCGACATGGAATCCTATGAAATGGAATCTCCTGAACTCACGGCACAGACGGTTATCGATGAAGAGTTTCCGAATTCTGAAATCATTCTTGGATTCCTTGTCTCCGCCAGAGACCCAGCTAATGTACCTCCGATAGAAACATGGCAACCGGTTCCAAGAATGGAAGACGGCGCCCCCGATTATGCCTCGCTTGTGCCGGCTACGGAAATGCTTCCTGCAGGTGAGCCTTGGAGCGGGATTGATGCTCCAACAGGTGGCATTCTCAATTTGAGTCTCTTGCAAGAGATTGACAAAAAGGTCAACTTGGTCAACGAACATGCTCTCGCACCTGCTCTCAAACCGTTGGTAAACGATGTCACTGGCCACCAAGCACCTGGAGCCATTTCGCTGTCGGATCACTTCCGCGGGTTCATGAACGGCACCTCAATTCTCACTCAACCTGGCTTAACCACCTTGGGTGTCGTCACCGAACCACCAGCAAATTGGACCGATTGCTTCCCGCTTGATTGCTTGGAATTTGATGATGAAAACATCACGCAAGCCCACATTGACATGGCTGCACACCGTATGGCGGAGGCATCTGACAACAACTTCCTCCGCTGGCTCTCGCTTGACCGTGGTTTCAAAGCCGACTATACCGCCTTCCAAGAAGGGCCAATTTACGGAGTGTTGACTGCAAACGGAACATGGGAAAACGCACTATGGGGCAAAGGCCGATGGACGGCTTCCTCAACATGGTTATTGGTACAACTTGACCGAACAAAACTGGACGCAATGGGCTGGGAAGTGGTGTGGAAAGATGCTCATCAGGAAAAGGAGGTCCAATTCACCGACGAGGGTTTCCGAGTCGGAGGATACCGTCTTGCTGACGGCCAACTTGTTCTCCATCCACCTCAATATACCGAAACCATCTGTGAACAGATGCAAGACGACGGCGCAGGTTGCTCAACCGAGTGGTCGTTCATGGACTTGGAAGGGCATCTACGAAGTCATGACAGAACGACGGTTACATTGTTGCTCGGCCAAGGAGTGAATGTTGAAGTCAATCGGGAGTTGCAGTCAAGTGCAGGACTTATCGTCCTCATGGGATTCGCTATCGTCGCTCTCCTTTACGTGAGTTTGAGGCGATGGTCCGATGTCGCCATCGTCATGTTTGCCCTTGGTGCTGCATTGTTGTGGATGCAAGGGCTCATCGGTCACTTTGCTACGATGACCGGATGGTTTGGGCTAAGTCTTATCGCTCGGTCACAATTTTCCAATCTTTTGCCCATTCTCGTACTCGCATTAGGAATCGATGATGCACTCCATGCACTGCATCGTTACAAAGAAGAACGGGCTGCAGGAAAGAGTTCACAGCAAGCTGGAGCCATCACACTTTCAAGAGTTGGAAGGGCGATCACTCTTACTTCAATTACGACAATGGCGGCGTTTGCTGCGAATCTCTTCAGCGATATTGCAGCCCTGCGCTCGTTTGGAATTGAAGCCGCTTTGGGTATTTTTGCGGCCTTTGTCCTGACAGGTTTGTGGTCGCCAATCATCCGGGTAAGCGTTGATGATTGGTTGGCAAAACGAGAGAAGACCAAGGAAAAGAAGGTTGTGAAGTCACTGGTCAATCCCGATTGGTTGCGAAATCTCACCTACAGTTCAGGGCAACGGAAGACGGCAATCATCATCACAGGAATTGCCTTGCTCCTCACCGTTCCTGCGGCCTACGGGATGGCTCAGTTGGAAGGTGATTTTGCCGTTGAAGATTTCCTTGATGAGCGGTCTGACTTTGCGATTGGCGTGGATGAAATTAGCCACCGGTTTGCCGACGAAGGTGAGCCTGCGAATCTTCTCATCATGGGTGATGTTTTGGACCCGGATGTATTTGCAGCGATCGATGAATTCCGACAGGACATGGATGCCTTACCCGATGGTGTTCCAGACAAAATCACACGGCAACCGGACGGCACCATTGACATTCTCGCACTCGATGAAATGGTCTTCGCCGCCCAAGGTAGTTTGGTCTTGAACAGCACTCCCTTTGAGGCGGCTGGATGGGAGCCTGAAACCGAAGGTCACGGTATGAATTGCTCACTTGCAGGCAACGGACCACTCATGGATACAACCGATAGAGATTGCCTCGCATTCTTCTATGGATTCCTTTCAATCTACGGCGTCCCAGGCGTTGGTCCGATTCCGGACATTCCCTCAAGCATCGTACAACTCTACATCATGCCTGTTGTTGAACTGAATCAAAGTCAACCTTGGGTGGACATCAACGGTATGCCTGCCCAGTACGACATGATGCAAATCCGATTTGGTATGACGGCCCCCGAAGATTTCCCTGGAATGAAAGGCGGCGTCGCAGAGATTTGGCGAGACCTCGAAGTGTTCACCAATCTCTCCAGCGGAACCTTTGAAGAAAGCGGAGATGAGGAAGATGACAAACCTCTCACATGGGTCATGCTAACAGGACGGCCCATTACTCGATTTACAGCCTCAACCGCCATGCAAGATGAGATGCAATCCTCGCTCATTCTCGGTTCTGTGTTTGTCTTTGGTTGTCTTACCGTTGGATTCCGTTCTCCCAAACAAGCAGCCGTTACGTTCGTTCCGATTCTTCTCGTCGTAGTTTGGCTGTACGGGCTCATGTATGTTGCAGGTTCATCCCTGAACATCGTCACGGTCACCATAGCGACCATCTCGCTTGGAGTGGGCATCGACTATTGCATTCACGTCACGGAACGCTATCGTGAAGGAAGGGAAAACGGAGAGTCACACAACGACGCTCTCGCTGCAGTTGGCGGTGCATGTGGCCTCGCCTTGCTCGGTTCAGCAAGTTCTGATATGGCAGGCTTTGCTGTTATCGCGCTCTCTCCAATGGGACTGTTCAGCAACTTCGGGATTTTCTCCGCTGCGATGATTGGACTTTCGTTGCTGGCGAGTCTCATCTTGACGACCGCTGCTCTTGGTCTCATCAGTTCCTCCAGTGACGACCAACGCGCACCTCTCAGCCTGGACTCGGAAGAACAGGAATGAAGCGGTGACTTCATCAAGGGTTGAGTCTGCGGAAGGGTTGCTGTCCTAGGGGTTGGCCCCGGGAAAGTGGTGAGAATCATGACCGATAACGAAGGCACGCGCCCCGATGATGATGAAGAAGATTGGATGAAATACGCCAATGCTGGATTCGGAGAAACTGATTATTCCTTGTGGGATGAAGTTGATGAAGCACCTGAAGAAGAAAACGAACTTGACTCCGGGTCGTTGGATTTTGAAGACCAACTCGATTCCCATATGGAAGAGATCCCGCGTGCCCCTTCCCCTGCCGGTCACAAGCACCTTGCTCGTCTTGGAACATGCAATGCGTGCTTGGGCCGCATTGGTGGAAAGAAACGGTTTGGACAATCCCTTGAGGATTCCGGGCGTGAAATAAGGGAGGCCGTTTTAGAACGGGATAGCCATTTGGCCAACGCTCGTGAACTCACACCCTTATGCCCGTTTTGTGAAAACTTGTTTGATGAAGTGGATTTGCTTGCCGACATTATTTTTGATGCGTTGGAGCCGTATGAACTCAAGCGATTGCAATTAGGCGCACGGTTTCCAAAAGACCAAACAGAAAGCGAAGACGTGATGAGAAAACAATACGGGGCAGGAGGTTCAGACCCCCTCAAGAGTTCGTTGGTTGCAGCAATATCACGACGCCTGAGCGAACGTCTAACGGGCATTGAAATGGTGAACGACAAACCCGATGTTCTCGCCCTTATCGATGTCCTCACCCTCACGGTAGACCTCGACATACGCGCCGTCTACATGTACGGAAGATATCGTAAACTTGAGCGAGGAATACCTCAGACACGCTGGCCTTGCCGTGCTTGCAAAGGACGAGGCTGCAAGCGTTGTGACGACACAGGATTGCAATACAAACGAAGCGTACAAGACTTGATTGGAAACCCTCTTCTTGAGTTGTTTGAAGCCAGTGAGCACTCGTTCCACGGCATGGGGCGAGAGGATATTGATGTCCGCTGTATGGGGCGAGGTCGTCCGTTTGTCATCGAATTCAAAAATCCACGAAAACGAACCGTGGAGCCTGAAGTGATGATGGAACGGATCAACCGCCTTGCTGAAGGGTCGGTTGAAATTACCTCAATGCGCGCATCAAACCGTAGTGAAGTCGTTCGCATCAAAGATACACCTGCGGAAAAATCCTACACCATCCGATTCCGTGTTGAGCCCATGAATGAAGCTGAATACGGCGTGCTCACTGCACCGGTTGATTTGACAAAAGAAGATGTTCAAACTCGAAGCACGAAAAAGCGACGACGACGACAGCGAAGAGGGGACAAAGAAAGCGACAGAACCAAACCTCTGGAAACGGTACTGGAAGTCCCTCCTAGCGGTCCAACAGAAGATGAATTGAAGGCGATGAAGAAGGACGAACTGGTCGCTCTTGCTGCTCAGCACGACCTCAAGAAGACCGGGAAAAAAGCCGAACTTGTTGAACGCATTCTTGCTGCCTTGCCTCCGGCTCCCAAGACCTTTGATTTACCCGATGATGACGCCATCATCAAGGTCATCAAGGACCTCAACGGTGTCAAACTCGCCCAGAGGACACCCGAACGGGTCGCTCATCGTCGTGCAGATTTGATACGACGGCGAACCGTTTACGAAGCCCATCCACCTTTGATTGAAATCGGAGAAGACGGTGTTCGCGAGGTTGAGGTTACCCTTCGTTGTGAATCTGGAACCTATGTCAAAGAAACAGTACACGGCGATAGCGGACGGACCCAGCCCTCCATCGCTTCACTCATCAAAGCAAAATGCAACGTCATGTGGCTTGACGTGGGAGATATTCACGCAGACTGACCCAAACCTCGTTTTCACCGTGGAGATATTTCGTCGCGGTGCTTATATGGGGAGGGTCGGTCGGCAGAATGCTCCGAAGATGCCCTAATGCTGATTCGGACGAAAGGAGGCGACCAATATGAAGCGATCCAAGGGACAACGTGTAGGAACCCGAAGCGTCTTGCGACGACGAAAGAACGAGCGAAGCCGCTTGAACATTCGCCGCGTTATGCACCAGTACGAAGAAGGAGACCGAGTCGCTATTGTTCTTGACGGTGGCCAACAAGGTGGAATGCCGCACCGCCGTTTTAACGGCCGTACTGGATTCATCGAAAAGCGCCAAGGCGTCGCATGGATCGTTGCTGTCAAAGACGGCAACATGCAGAAGACTGTTATCGCACGCCCCGAACACCTCCGCCCACTTCAATGAGGAATGAACATGTCAGACGAAGATAAATTTCTGGATTTCGCAACCGTCCGAGACATGCTCTTGGATGCCCAAGGCCGCCGTGGACAACTCAGTTACGAGCAAAAAGCCGCACTGCAACATGCAGAGTGGGCTGCCAGCGACATTCGTAACGGATACCGCACTGAGCCTGCAACATTTGAGCAATTGCGCCAAGCACTCCTTGAGGTTGAAACACTTTCCAAGCACCCAAGCCTTGCAGCAAAATTAGCAGAGCTGATTCCACTTCACCCAGAAGATGTTCGTGCCGTTCTCGGTTCAAAGCGCATCTCTATTGACGACTCCGAAATTACTGCAATTATTGACATTGTCAAGCAGGTTATCGGCTACAAGAACGAATGAGGCACTTTTCTTTCTAAGCAGAGGCGATACCAATGACTGACCCTCGGCGAAAGCGCCACATCAACACACCTTCCGGTCCTAAAAAGCGGGAAGTTGATCCAAGTACGTTCAAAATGTCCCGTCCTGCTGAAGGGCGCAAAGAAATCCCCAAGCCCAAACCGCAAGAGTCTCGTTCGCAAGGCCGACGGAACCAGCGCAATGACCGTGGAAATAACGACCGTCGAGGTGGGCGAAATCAAGGCGGTAACCACCAAGGTAACCGTCCTCGGCAACAAAAGCCGGAACGCCCCAAAGCATTGGAAGGCGAAGAATGGGCAAGAGTGATTGAACACGATACCAAAGAGCATGTCGTTACCGCAATGAGTGAAAAGACACTCGCATTCTGCCGCCTTAAGGTTCGCACGGACTGCGAGTTGATGATTCCAAGCCAACGTCTCTACATCGGCACCGATGCAGCACAGCGAGAACAAGTAACGGGAATTTTGGGCATGGCTCGTCGAGACCGAATGTCCAACATGGCCAAAATGGACATGCCTCTTGTGGTGCAGATGTTTGTTGAAGAACATGCACAATATTTCGTTGATGAATTTTACAACAAAGCCGGCCCAATTTCATTGAAGGTTCACGGCTTTGAATTGCTTCCTGATGTGGGCAAGAAAAAGGCCGGACAAATGGTCGCTGCTCGGAATTCGGTGGGCGTATTTGCCTCCCTTGAAGAACTCAATACCTCTTGCAACATTGACGCCGCTGAACTGCTCGCCCGTCGCTTCGTTCAAGAATTGGAAGACCCGGCAATGGCCCCCCGTCTCACGGAACTCCTACTGCCGGTGGAAGCATGAGAGGCGCACGCTGGCTCGTTGATTCGCTTCGTGGGAAGCAACCGTTCAACAAAGCACTCGGTCAGCATTTTCTTGTTCACGATGATGTTCTTGAGCGCACCGTCTCCTGGGGAGAGGTCACCAAAGACGACCATGTTCTCGAGATAGGCCCTGGCCCAGGTGTTCTCACTGAGGTGTTGTTGGAAACCGGTTGCCGCGTCACAGCCATTGAACTGGACGGTGGAGCATGTGAACATCTTCGCTCAGTCTTCGCTCCTGAACTTGAGAGTGAGACATTGGTCTTGCTGGAAGGGGACGCATTGAAATCCCGTTGGCCAAACGACATTACCCGAATCGTCGCTAACATTCCCTATCAAATTTCATCGCCACTCATCGATGAGCTCACTCGGCATCACCGCAACCCGCATACAAAACCATTGGATTGCATCGTAATGCTGGTTCAAGAAGAATTCGCTGAGCGTGTGGTCATGGAGTACGAGAGCGATGTTGGTTCCCTCGGAATGGTCGTCGCTTTGGATTTCGATGCTGAAATGGGCGAACGGGTCGGGCCTCATGCTTTTTCGCCCATGCCCAAAGTTCACTCTCGTTTGTTGCGATTGATTCCTCACGGCGAAGAATGGCCTTGTGACCGAAGATTGTTGGTCATGATGGTCCATGCCGCATTCGCCCAAAGACGGAAGAAATTGAAGGCCACACTTCGCTCCGCTCCGAAGCGTATTTCGCGAATACCTGGCTGGCACGCTGGTCGCTGGAAACGCGCTTATGCTTCACTCCAAAACGATCCACGCCTCAACCGCCGACCCGAGACGTTTGAATTGGATGACTGGGCAGAATTAGGAGTTGACTTTGAGTCCGGGGAAGAGGAAGCGTGAGACTTGAAAAGGGCTTGAACGACTGAACACTTTGGGGAGAGACTTTTCTTAGGAGTGTCTACTCGCCTTGACTTGTCGGAGGGGATGTTATGGCAAAGAAGGACACATACTTGGCTCTATTACGCAGAGGTATTGACGATACAACTGCGAACCAACTCGCCGATGCGGGATTGAAAATTGGCGACCTGAAAAAGATCGACAAAGACATGCTCGTTGAAAACTACGGTTTGAAAGAGGATATCGCCCGTGGTGTCATTGAAATTATCACAGCCGGTCCTCAATCTCACGGCAAAGAGCGTTTCTTGTCCAAAGTTCTCGCCCCTGAAAAGAAGCAGGAATCCCGAATTGAAGAGATTAAATTCAAGCGCAAGCAAAAGGACGTGCTCACAGAACTTGCCGAACAAAAAGAGCGTCTGAAGATTGCTAAGGTTGAGGCGTTCCGAGCACAAAAACTCATCATGAACCGCCTCGGTAAAACCGTTGAACTCATCGTCAAGTTGGAAAACAACCTCTACGATGAAGGAAAAGATGACCAGAAGGTCAAGATTCGTGACCAACTTGAGACACGTGGACTTGAAGCCGCTCGCGACCATGAGATGTTGGAACTTGAAGGCACGCCGCAAGACATCGTTGATTTCCGCCGCAATCACGTCCCATCACTCATCTTCCATGCATGCCCCGAATGTGGCGATGAATTGGACCCCCGACAATCCCGAGACCCTGACCAACCCGATTCTTGGGCATTCATCTGCTGGGAATGTGAAACCAGCTTCACCCCACAACTCACCCTCAATGTTGAAACCATTCTTGATGGAGAAAAGCGCATCACTATCGATCCTGACAAGGCTCCACGAAACCCTGTGCCTCCAAAGCCTGCGAGCATGGACTTCTCAACGGTCAATGATTTGATTCGCCGTGACTTAGAAGAAACTGGAGCAACCGCTGACCAGATGACCCGTGTGGTCGAGGAAAGCGTCGTTGCTGGTGGTCTCATGGACATCAACGATTGGATTGACCAAACTCTTGCGGCAAAGAATTACATCCAAGCACAAGAAGACCGAGAAGATTTCATCCTAAGAACCGGGGCAGGAGCAACGAAATTCAACAAGTGGATGAAGAAAGCGGGTCTCTTCTTCAACAAGCAAACTGGACGTTGGACCCGAGAAAAGGCACGATGAGGAATCACCATGTCGGCTGGCACCTCAAGCCTTGAATTGGATGAGAAGCCAAAGTCTTCACCTCCACCCGCACCCGTGATTCGTTTTCTCAAAGGGGCTGAATTGCTTGGACAATGCCCGGTAAACCCCGGTGAGACCATCGTAGACCATGCTGAAGCATGCGGAATATCGCTGCCCACCAATTGCACCTCAGGAACCTGCGGAACATGCATGGTAAGTCTGATTCTTGGTGAAGTCCCCCTCCCAGAGATTCTACCTCCTGGCCTTGATGATTGGCTGGTAGATGAAGGGGCGCGCTTAGGGTGTATTGGCAAGCCACGTGGTGATGTTGACATCGATATTCGCCCACCGCTATGAGGGACAGGTATGTTTGACCAGTGGGGATGGAGCAGTTGGGTCATCCTCGTTGTTGATGTATTGGCAGTGCTAATCGTCGTCTGGTTTCTTAAGAAAAAAATTCAAAGCAAATTGAACGAAGTAGAACTTCGCCAAGATTTTCATCGCCAACAGAAAAAATCAACCCATCTAACCGATGAATCTCTACCTCCCCGCGACTGAAAGCATCGGTCGGAGAAGCGTATCGGCTTGGACAAGAATTTACGATAGGGCCCATCTCTCCTTTGGGCGATGCTTCAAGAACCCTTGACGCTAACATCTCGTTGTGTCATCTGGGCCGCAAACCACAACCGGTCCGCTGCCCATCGGACAATTCGTCAAACTGATTCAAAAAACAGTCAAACAGGACCCTTTATTCCAACATCAAGCACTCCGAGGCGAAGTATCTCAATGGAACATTCACAACGGAAACGTCTACTTCAAACTCAGAGACGATGAAGGGCAGATGGATTGTGTCATCTGGCGAAGTGCAAAAATCAACGTTGACCCTTCCATCA
The DNA here is from genome assembly GCA_002726495.1 of Methanobacteriota archaeon. GTDB lineage: Archaea > Thermoplasmatota > Poseidoniia > Poseidoniales > Poseidoniaceae > Poseidonia. Next base: position 13,300 of record PBTH01000035.1, read on the forward strand.
AAGAAGGAAGTGATGTGGTCGTCATTGGAAGTGTGGACCTGTGGCCAAAACGAGGTAACCTGCAACTGGTTGTTCGTAGAATTGAGCCGGTCCAAACGATCGGTGCCCTTGAAGAAACCAAGCGTGCTTTGATTGCTGACTTGAAGGATGAAGGCGCATTGGACCGTCCTCGGTTACCGCTGCCAGGCATGCCCAAACACGTTGCCATCGTCACTGGGGCGGGTTCTGCTGCTCTTTCGGATATGAAACGATTGATTTCCAACCGCTGGCCTGGACTCCGAACAACGGTGATTGGCGTCTTGGTTCAAGGTGATAAAGCGGTGAAAGAAATCGTGCGGGGTCTTGCAGTTACTCGCGCCCTAAGCCGACCTGAAATTGCAACGAGACTTGGCCTGCCACCTGTTGACGCCATCATTATCGGCAGAGGTGGAGGTTCAGTGGAAGACCTATGGGCGTTCAACCTTGAACCGGTGGTCCGAGGAATTTTAGCAAGCCCTGTTCCGGTGATCTCAGCTGTTGGCCACGAACAAGATGTCCTCGTATCCGACTTGGTTGCAGACTTACGAGCTTCAACTCCGTCGAATGCGATTGAACTCTTGGTCCCCGACCGTCACAGCGTCATGATGATGATGGACGATGTTGACATACGATTAGGAGAATCCGTCAAACGCCGTTTAGGTGAATTGCGACAGCGATTGATGCTGCTCACCTCTCAACTCAAACATGCTCCTGGAAAAGGTGTTTTTCGAGCCAAAGAACACTTGGCGTCTCTTGGAAACAGGATGAAACGAGGTGGAGAACACGCCCTTTCCTCTCAACATCAGCGGCTGGCTCGACTTGAAGCAACGCTCATCGCATCCCATCCTCACCGAGTGTTGGAGCGCGGATACACGATGGTTCAGAATGATGAGGGCGATGTACTCACAAACTTGGCGAGCCTTCAACAAGGGCAAACCGTCAACCTTCAGTTCGCCGATGGCCGGGCTGCTGCAGATATCCAC
>PBTH01000036.1 GCA_002726495.1 Methanobacteriota archaeon
CGGCAATGGATTTGGGCATGGTGGCACTAAAAAGGAGGTTTTGGCGCCGCTTGGGCAGCAAATCAAGGACCTTACGAATGTCTCGAATAAAGCCCATGTCGAGCATCTGGTCCGCTTCGTCAAGAACAAAAAATTCAACACGGCCGAGGTCGATGTAGCCTTGACCGATGAGGTCGAGAAGTCGGCCTGGCGTGGCAACCAAGACATCCACTCCTTTTTGCAGGGCGCGTACTTGTGGATTCTGTTTAACGCCGCCAAAAATAACTCTGTGTCTGAGGTCCAAATGCTCGCTGTAGGCTGAAAATCGCTCATCGATTTGAGCAGCGAGCTCACGGGTTGGTGAAAGTACGAGAGTGCGTATGTGCCGTTTTCCTTGAGGTCGTGAACGGCTCATAATTTGCAGAACTGGAAGTGCGAAGGCAGCTGTTTTCCCAGTTCCTGTTTGGGCTACGCCAAGGACATCTTTCCCGTCCAGCAGTGGAGGAATGGCTTGGGCTTGAACGGGCGTGGGCGTGGTGTATCCTTCCCTTTCTACTGCGCGTAGCAGTTCTTTTGAAAGGCCGAGTGATTCGAAGGTGTCCATTGTTTATTCTCCAATTGAACGGCAATACAAGGTTTGCATGACCATCCAGAACATCGCGGGGTTCGTCCTCTCCCCTAAAACAAGAGGGGGTCATGTACCTCTTTTTGGACGCATTCTTGGTTGTTTGACAGATTGCGGATAAAGCCTACAATTTTGTCCTGAACCATTGAAAATAAACCCATTTGTTTTGTTCTTTATATGCTGTTAGAGGAAATAAGAATCATGGCGCTAGCAACTCCGTTTGGTTCTCTTCATGTACCTCATAGCGTGCCAAAAAAGCGTGTCAGCGCAGTTGAGAGAGCGCTTGAATGGTGCAATACCATCATCACGGACAGTTCATTGTGGCAGCCAAGAACGATTCGAAAACATATTGCAGTGGAGCGTTCGGTCAACGGAAAACTGGTCACGATTTATCCAATCCTTGCAGCAAAACAGGACTTTGGGGATGACAAAACTGGTTTCTCACGCCATCATCTCCCAGTCATGGTCAACGGTAAGCCCGTATGTGTTGTTCCGTCCCTTGAGATGACAGGTCAAGAAAAGTCTGGACTTCTCCATACCGACTTGGTCGCCTCTCTTTTACAGTTATTCTATGTTGAACATCCGCCTCTGAAAGACCTTCCCGGAACACTTGGAAAAGCGCTCTATCCGAAGGCCTTCCCTGGTGGAAGGTACGATGTAATGGGCCACCATCCTGAACGGGAACGCCTGCGAAACCAATTCCATCAAGAGGTCACTACAGACGATGACGCTTTGGCGTTTATTGTAAATTTAGACGAACAATCTCTCATTCACTGCCATCATTTTTTGAATCATCTCTCTTATCCAAAATGTGCCCAATTTCACGCTGAACGAATTTTAGACCAAGGATTCAGTAGACATAACTTGGAGGGGACGTTATGGGCATTACAAACAATGGAAACCCTTGAACCAAAACGACACAATGACTGCCTTCCTAGGTTTATGCACCACCCTGGAGATGATGTCGCCAGCCATGCAATCGAGAATTACCAGCCTGCAAGCGATGATGATGCTTGGAATGTCTTTTCATCTGTCCTTGACAACGCTGATAATGCTACGTTTTGGATTGCGATTACACGGCTCCTTGAGTACCCTGAATTGCTTGAACAGTTACTCGATACTTGTCAAGAACTCTACGACCAATCCGATGACCATGATTTCAGACGAACCTTGCTTCCGTGGATGTCAACGCATCGTAACATGGATGAAACCATTCAGGTCATGCTTGAAGAGCTCGAGTCGCACGAATTACCAATGTTCGTTCATGAGATCACTACCTACGGCAATTGGTTTGAGAACGTGGCCTTTGAAATGATGGACTACGGGAGTAACAGGTTGAAATGTAGCATCGTAGCAGCATCAGTGATGAACACATCCTTTGACCGTTTTCCACTGTGGGAGCAATTGCTTCAGTGTTCTTCAGGAACCGTGATTGCCTCGTTGATGCCCTACCTTGCTCATATCGGCACGGACCGAGCATTTCGTCTTATAGAAGCCCAGACAAATCATGAGTTCCGATTTGTATGCCGAAGGGCATACATCCAGATTGCTTCGTTCAAAACACACCCGAGAACAAGCGAAGTATTGCGTCAAGGTACGAAGTCAGCGTTCAGAGGCGTACGCCGTGAATGTGAACGACAACTTCAACTTCGCTTGGACGAAGGATTGGACCGTTGAATGTTCAAATCAAACGGTAGCAGCGTTTCCAAAGGTGTAGGTCATCATACCTGCGTCTTGGTAGAGTTTAGGCATTTGGCCAGTCGTTCCATAGTGGTAAAGAGCAACAACAGCAACCTGTTCTGCGGCATTGACGCAAGCGATCAACAGAGCGATAGCAATGGCGCCAAAGATGAGGCCGAGTGGACCCACAGCGAATACCAATGCAAGGGTGATGACGACGATGGGGATTCCGATCAAGAAGGCGATTAAACCGATTCCGAGTCCGGAAGTGATTTGCTCTCCCCATGTCTTGAAGAACATATTCTTGCTTGAACTCAGGCTCTCTCCAACGCTCTTACCCTCGATGATCATGTATGGGAGCATGAAGAAGGTCATGACGAACCAAGCGAGGCCACCAATGAGGTGGACAATGGTTGCAAGGACTTTCATAGCATCATTATCACTGCTGCGAGCGGCCCCTTCGAGCATCTTGAGCAGAAGTCCGACGGTACCTGCGATGATTCCCCATACAATGATGATGGGAAGTCGGCTTATTGCAGCACGGAATCCGTCTGAAAACGAAGGATCTCCGCCCGAAAGACGAATGTTGGCATTGGCGACAATGGCACAATTCCAAAACACGACGACGATGCTCACGATCATGTAGCCTGCAAACGTGAATCCAAGATAAGCAGGGGTAGCCGCACCTTCTGCGTCAATGGCCCAAGACATCTCTAAGATAGACGGAATGGCGATAGCGACAAATGAGGCCAAGCTCATCACACCTGCGATAATCATGTACACCATGAGTTCGGGGTCTTTCCTGACCACACTCATACTCAGTTTACTCATTTGCCAGCCGCGTCCAATGGTTGCGAAGAATCCCATGACTCTCCGAGGCGCCCTTGCTTTAATTCAGTTTCTCCGACTTTGGCGCTGATGAAGGGCTTCAACCGCCAAAACACTGACTGCAACTTGAAGATTGTAAGAGGGGACGAAACCGTCCATTGGCAGTTTGACAACAGCATCACTTGCATCCAATACTTCCTGACTCACACCGTGGCGTTCGGCTCCCACGACCAGAAGTACATTTCCGGTCAAATCCTCATCCCAAGGGCCGTGTGTCCCGATGTCCTCTGCAGCAACAATACGAAAGCCGTGTTCTTTTGCGCAGGCGAGCAGTTCCTCGGTCGTGGTGTAAATCACTGGAATAAATCGGTCGGCTCGCATGCTTGCTCTGCGAATTGTCCGACGCTCCTCATGGGTTTTCACGACGTTGAGTAGAACAGCGTCAGCTCCCGAAACTTCAGCAGTTCGTATGGTAAAACCAAGATTTGTGGAATACTCTACACCGTCAAACAGCCAGACACATCCACCGGCTTTCATCACTTCATCGAGGGTTTCATGTTGTGTTCGGCCGGTCAGTGCAAGGGCGACTTGTGCTCCATCTGCAGACATTCTCCAAAGGTCGTTGGTAGAACCCTCTTCAAGAGGAACATTCAGTTCTTCACACAAGCCTCGTAGTTCTGCAGTATCGTGTTCACGGTCAACCAAGACTCGGTCGATGGAGACGCCGCTCTTCAGTGCTTCCATGACAGCCTCCAATCCTGTGATTTGGCCAGCCATGCCTTGGGGTAGAGCGGGATGCTCAAGAGGCTAACCCTTCTGGCAGGAGCATGGCGAAACAACACAATCCCCGTTTTTTGGCGCTTGTAAATGCTGCAAGAGCGGTCATTCCAGAATGCAATCCCAGCGAACTGAGGCATATGCTCAGTGACGGTCAACCTTTGCTCGTCATCGATGTCCGGGAGCGTCATGAGTTTGAAGCCGGCCACCTTGAAGGAGCAATTCACATTGGCAAAGGTGTGCTTGAGCGGGATATAGAGAAGCAGAATGTCGCCGATGACGCTCGTGTAGTGCTGTATTGCGGTGGAGGATTTCGCAGCGCTTTAGCGGCGAAAGCAGTCCAGGATATGGGTTGGAAAAATGTCTCATCTTTATGGGGCGGATGGCGGGGAATTCAAGCCGAAGGCCTGCCGATTTGGCAACCCTAGTCCGCTTCATCGCGTGGGCAGACTCATAAAGGGGAGTTTTGTCGGCAGGATGCTGAGAAGCGCAGGTGGTTATGATGGCTCAAGGTTTGTACCAACATGTTCGTTCAACTTGGAAGCGTCCAAAGGATGCACTGCCCCACATGTACCGACAGGCTCGCATGGCTCAGTGGCGCCGTGAACCCGTCAATTGTCGCATTGAACGACCAACCCGTCTTGACGCTGCTCGACGAATGGGCTACAAAGCAAAGCAAGGCGTTGTCCTTATTCGCACCCGTGTCCGCCGAGGTGGACTCCGCAAGGGTAAGATTCACATGAAGCGCAAGCCATCCAAGGCCGGTATTTCCAAGATTACCATGGCCAAGAACACTCAGCGAATCGCTGAAGAGCGTGTTGCCCGCCACTTCCCTAACCTGGAAGTCCTCAACTCATATTGGGTTGGCCAAGACGGAAAGCACAAGTTCTTCGAAGTTATCATGATCGACACACATCACCCAGCTATCGTTAACGACAAGCAACTCGGTGTGTTCTCTCGTGCAAACGGTAAGAATTCCCACCGTGGACGTGCTTACCGAGGTAAGACCTCTGCTGGTAAGCGAGGCCGTGGATTGCACAAGAAGGGTAAGGGCGCAGAGAAGTTGCGACCTTCCCTCAAGGCGAACTTGAACCGTGGCAAGTGAGTTCTTCAACAATGCTGACCTTTGGTCAAATTTTGTTCTCTTGAGCCGTTGCTTTATTGACCCTAGCCGATAGTGGGTTGTCATGGTGCAAGGTGAGGAGGTCATGTCCCGGTGGTCCGGGCTTGAAGTCTACTTGCCAACAGGAAGGAAACTCGGTACCGTTTACGACGCTGTTATCGACACCAATACCCTCCATTGCACGCACCTGTTTGTCCACAATACTCCCGAGGACCTTGTGGAAGGGAAATTGCATGTTGCTGTACCTTGGCGTTGGGTTCGCGCCATCGACGAAGTTGTCTTGCTGCGTTGGTTTCCTCCCACGCCAATTCCAATGAACTCTTGAGGTGGCGAGCATGGGATTTGATGTTCACGTTTTGGGTACTGCATCGGCTCGCCCAACCAATCACAGAGATGTTAGTGGAAGTGCAGTCAAGTGTCCAGACGGCATCGCAGTCATCGATTGTGGAGAGGGGTTCCAAAGCCGTTTTTCTCACCAGCGTAAGATGCTGAAGGTGCATGAGAAAGGAACGACCCTCAAACCACGAAACGTGGGTGTCTTGTTGTTTACGCACGGCCACTTGGACCATACATGGGGCGCATTACCTTGGATGCAAACCATGAGTTTGGACAACCGGGAACAACCTCTTTTGATCATTGGTCCAACATCAGACAGTGTTCTTGAGGCGCTTCTTAACGGCGACAAACTACCTCCAGACACCCACTCCTCCGACCTCGCCCGTCAATGGCAAGCTTGGCATTCCCTCGGAGCAAACACCACAGGTTTGTCGTTTCAAACCCGATGGGTTTTGGGAAACATGAATGCAGATCGTTGGATAGAACTGGATTCTCAAACTGGAAAGGCGGCTGAATTGAAGAGCATGCCTCAACCCACAGGTTGGGATTCATGTAAAGTGAAGGCGTGGCCAACACATCATTCAGTTCCATCCTATGCTTGGTCCATTGAACAGGTAGGGAAGCGAGGTAAATTTGACCGTTTACGGGCAGCAGAACTTCGTTTGAATGAACAGCAGCGAAAGAGCCTCTCAAACGGTGAAGATGTAACTCTTGAGAACGGAACACTTCTCAGTGCGGATTCGTTTAGAGGCCAACCTGGAAAAAGCCTGAGCGTCATCCTTTCAGGAGACACAGCAGAGGCTGCCCCTGGGCTGCTTAAAGCACCGACGCCAACCTTACTCGTTCATGAAGCGACCTTCCTTGAGGCCCAACAGGACAAGGCGGACCAACACCTCCACTCTACGATAGCAGGCGCTGTCCGAACCGCCCAACAAATGGGTGTACAACACCTCGCCCTTACTCATTACAGCAGCAGAATCAAGGAACTTAGTACGGTTGGTGGCGAGGTAGAAACTGGAGCCTCACCTCTCCAAGTGGTGGCGCTCAGTGATGGTGACCGGCTGCGGGTTGATGAGGGCGGTTCAGTGAGTCACCTTGCCTTCCATGGCGAAGGTTGGGATTTCCGAAACATGACACCCAATCGTTGAAGAGTGAAACGCCCATCCTCCATTCATGCGCTCGTATGTTTTGGTCTTCCTGTTGCTTTCAGCGGCTTGCATTCCGTTCACTGTATCGGGTGCAGAAGGGCGTTCCAGTCCAAACTGTCTTACGCAAACGATTGATAATCTTGCACCGACGATTGATATTGATCCTGGTGTTTGCGTCATTATTGATTTGGGGGCGCTCACGCCTGGAGATGTTTATGCCGTAGATTTGGTGATTTTAGACGACGAATTGGACGTCTTATTTTTTGATGAAAACACGATACAGCCCTATGAAATGGGCCAGTCATATCGTTCAATTATTGAAGAACCAGCCTCTACAGAATCGGCCTTGGGCGGATATGAATTCCACTGGGCCGTCCCTCCTTCAATACAGGCGAAGAAATGGTACATGGTGTTGGATAACCTTGCCCATCACAGCGATGGAGGCGAAGGTGACCAAGGAGGGGTTCGGGCTAAAGTATCTGCTTCGGTTGCTCCGCTTCAACAGACATATTGGACTCCATACAATGATTTGGTAGCCGTTGACCAAGACAATTTTTCAATTCTACTTTCAGGAGATGATTTGCGTCTTGATGCGGGTACAACCGTCGTAGTTTCTGCTTGGGATCTTGAGTTCATTGGTGATGTTTACTTGCAAACTCGTTTGATGCATCAACGGTATGAGTTGGGGGCAGTGGGCGTTCAATACATCGATGGCGGGGCTCTTCAAAACATCGATGTTCCAAAATCAGTGACGTGGATGGTTCCCAACGACCTTGATGGTGAAGAATTGTTGTTGGTTGTTGACAATACAGATGTCCCGCTTGGCGGAGGTAATGGTAGCCAAGACCTACGGTTGTCGGTGCGAATTGAACTTGCACCCCCGCTCACTCCGAAAGTCATCAACAACGAGAGTTCTACCGTTTCAATTGGAGAAGAAATCCAGCTTGACGGTTCTCAAACACCAAACCGACTCGGCCAAATTGCATCAATGAGTTGGGATTTTGACGATACCGTTGATGCTGATGATGATGGCAATTTCTCCAATGATGGCGATGGTAGTGGACTTATTGTGTCTCCATCATGGGCGACTCCAGGAGTCAAAACGGTGACCGCCACAACAACTTCGCCCACGGGCGAGCAAGGGTCCAAATCTTACGACATCTCGGTGGTTGACACACAAGACCCAGTTGCACGAATTTCTTCAACCGGAACCCCTATTTCTGAAGGTTGGAAAACAGACCGTGCGGTTGGAATTTCAATGAATTGTCTTTCAAGTTCAGATGACGATGCAGTTTCATCTTGCCTTTGGAAGTTGGACGGCGCAACGGTTGGTAACGATACGACGCTGCCTTTGCTCTGGGACGACATAGGGGTGCATGAACTCGAACTCATCGTTTCGGATGCAGCGGGCAATACCAATGCCACCGTTGTAACAATACGTTCAGTCGACCCTACCGTGCCTGCGTTCAACAGTTCACTGCTCGCAGATTTCCCGAGTGATGTCTATGCAGGGGACAGTTATACCTTCATTGTTGAAGTAGGAGATGCTTACGATGGTCCTACAGCATTGCGAGTACATTGGGACCTTAACCCAACAAAAGATTCAGATGGAAACGGGGATGTTCGTGACGACCCTGATTTGGTCGGTCTTCAGCCTAAAATCGCCTTTGATGACGTCGGTAGTCGCGACATCGTTGTCACAGTTTTTGATGCTTCAAACAATTCGGCTTCCTACGCGTTCAAAGTACAAGTCAACACTGCGCCGTCCACTGCTGGTCTCGCAGGTCCAGTCATGATGGTGTTGTTCGTTCTTTGTTTAACTGGAGCAGTATCGGTTCTTGGCTTCCGTTCATGGCAGCGTAGACTTGCGGTTGAGTTGTTAACAGGCCGTGGTCTCAGTGAAGATGAGGCAATGGGCCATATTGGAATGGTTGCACAGCGAAGAAACATTTCCTTGTTCGCGAAAGCACCGGAAATTGCAGGGTTGGACCAAGGTGAAATCAAGTCTAAAAATGACGCACAAGTGGAGGCAAAGGCAGCTGAAATGGAAGCGATATACGGTTCATCCCAACAAATAGCGGATCCAAATCTTTCCTTTGCCCCGCCTGCATATCAAGTACAAGAAATATCTCAGGGGAGCAGTCAAGCAGCGATTGAAGCGGCTTCGTTGTTCGATTTGGAACCATCACAACCTGCTGCGTCAACGGCGACATCGGACGCCTTTTCTGATTTGATGGACGATGAACTGACGGCTGCTACTCCTGCCCCACCTTCCGAGAATTCAAATGTTGAATCTCAACGCTCAGCGGTTCAATTGCCCCCGATCATAATGGAGCCTGAGCCGATGCCTGAACCTGTTGAACAACCCGTTGCCGGCGTCAATATCCGACATACATGTGCTTCTTGTAACGCAGTCTTTGAAATCGATATGCCGGTTGGAGTTGAAACTGCAATTGTGGGTTGTCCTGCTTGTGGTGTTGACCAAACCATCAACGCTCCCCCCTCCAGTCAATAACACCTTGAAGAACACCGTTTTGTATGAACAAACCGGCGAATGCTTCCTAAAGGATGACGCACGACGCAGACGCATGGATGAGAAGGCTACGCGAGTTGTTCGTGCTGGCCTCCCGCAGTCAGGCGACCCAAGAAAGGCGGCCCTATTGCTTGTGGGCGTGATGTTGCTGTCTCTCATGCAACCTGTTTCTGCCGATACAAACCTTGCTCAGGACGATTTTGGAGTTCTTGATGCACTGGCTGAAACACTTGCAACCCGCTCGGATGCGAATGAGGAACTTGTAGCCATAAACGGGGCGCAGGAATCATTTGCTATTCTCGATGCCTCAAAGAGGCCAGTACAAAGCGGCGATGCACTGGCGGATGCTGAAAGCTATCTGAATCAGGTGGAACTCCGTGATACTTCACCTCTAATTGAAGACCATCCACGCCCTTACGATTTCCTTACCGACTTGGCGACAAGCCCAGATGATTGGCCTTACAATCTCTGGGAGACCCTGTTTTCCGTTGAGAATCTCGGCCTTGACAACCTTTTGGGAATTGGCATCAACACCTATGCAATATACATCAATTTCACTTCACGCAACAATGGACCTTCATACGAGGCTTGGGATTCTGGTACGTTTACTGGTGAACTTTTGGTTGGCACAGACCTCGTGCTCTTTAAAAATTATATCGACATAGATGGTGATGGGACAGACGACCTTTCCGTTGCTCTTACAATCGAAGGCCTCACGACCCTCAATGAAGGATGGGGCGTAGAGTTCAGCGATGGAATCATTCCGGTAATTGAAGAGATTTGGTTGCGACCAACGTTCCAATGGAATGTTGAGGCACTCAACGAAAATGACCCACTATGGGATGAACTTGAGCATCTCGAAGTATCGCTCATGAAGGGATTGGCGTTTGATATCACTCTGTCAAATTCAGAATCGTACGCCATAGTGATCGACACGCGATTTACCCAACCACCTCATGATGTCACTCTAGGAGTGGGCATCCAGAAAATGACCTTCGCTCTAAATGCCTTGTATGCCACAATCGGCGACCTGGCGATTGATTTGCTCGGTGGAAACATCAATTCCAGCGACCTTTCACTCACCAGTGTTTCCGCACCGTATGCTGTACGTCTGGCCAACCCCAACGCAGCCGGAGGCCAAAAGCAAACAGACTGCAGTCAAACATTCAACTACGACCCAGTCACAGATGGCGACGCCAAAAGCAGAGAACACAAATGCAGTATTGGTATAGGAATCGGTTATGTCCATTTTGGAGAAGTACGGGCTGACGGCACGGTTCCGATTCTAGAAGTGGCTTATCTTGATGTCGGATTTCATCCCGAAAAAGGCGAGACCTTACTTCCAAGTGAGGTTGATTTGACGCTTCGTAACGACAACTACGGCCAAAATTCCTTCGATACAGTGGAATTGTTTTCGGATGTTGGTATCGATGTATATCTCCACTATTTTGAAGACCGCTCAAACGTTCCTGAGGGTGACAGTCCCTTTGGAAACATCACCGATTCACGGATTTGGATCCGAGGGCTTCCGTCTGATTCACTGCATGAGGATGAAATCAATGCGATCTTTACGATGATTGGTGAGGCACCTGGCTCTGCAAACCTTCCCGGAGAAATACCGGAGCGTTTGTCGTTCATTGTTGCAATCAAGAATTTCACAGGAGACCAGATTGACAATGTCAACGACCCGACATTACCCGTTAATCCTGCAAATCCACCCAACACCTTACTCTTGATCGCAGGAACACAATCCATTGATTCTCTTGATTTCATTTCAACATTCAAACGAGGCGGTTACAACGATGACAGTTCATCCATGCTCGTGAAGGTGGTCGATGTCCCGCGAGTGATTGTAATTCAAGGCAGTTTCCTCATTCCTTCAAGCGGGACGAGTCGGATTAATTTTGATAATCCCAATTTGAATTCAATCGCACAATTGCTGGACAATGCTTTGCTTACTGTGATTGAAGTCATCTTGGATATCGGGACCATTCTCAACGGACTTCCAAATGCAGTTGTAGGTACGGCGGGCTCAACAGGTGGCGAAGTCGATATTCACTGCTTTAATCAAGTAAAGAAAAGCCTGCCAACCTCTCAACGGGAACCCATGTATCTTGGGGAAATGTCGTTTGCTTTGGCCAGCAGCCCGCAACCATGGTTGCCTGAAATGGACCATATTTTGCTTTCCGAAGACACCAATATTGATGTGGTCAATGGGCGACTTGGACCGCAAGACCCCTTGGTTCCTGTCGCGATGAGCATGCGTATTGGAGGAATCTCCAACGTTCGCCATTCTTTTGACGCAGTTAACGAAGTGCGTATTATGGAACTTGACGGCGAAGCAGCAGGCTCGCTCTTAATCGGCCACATACGTCATGATGATGGTAATTTGGAAGAGGCTATCAAACAATCTGCAACGGTTTCCAACCGTCCTGGAACATTCAATATCCTTCAACAAGCAGAGGTACTGCAATACAGCGCAAGTGAGCCAATTGGGACCATTACCTACGGCGGCGAATCTGGAACACAACGAAATGCCATTCGTCTGAGTGGATTGCCTGCGACGTTTTCGCTTGTGCTTGGAGATACTGTAGGTTATGTGGCTGATGCTCCAATGGATAGCATTCAGTTGCAGATGACCAATGCAACAGTTCCGTTGACCATGGATGGCGACCACATGCGTTTTTGGGTCAATGAGGACACGGCAGAAGCCAGTCTGAGCACTCAAATCTCCGACGTAACCTCCATCCAGCGTCTGAGTCCTCTCGTACCAGGATCTTCAGGGCCCGAAGGCAATTCAGTCATTGAATTGGTTCGTTCGACCTCTTCACCGTTTGGAATTTCTCTTGAGGATGAATCCAACTATGAAGACCCGTTCCTCGGACTTAACGGAAAAGTGTACTTCGCCCCGCTTCCTGCCAATATCTCGCTCACACTGCCCAGTTCCGTTGACTCCGATGGCTTGGAACTTCCAACCTTTGGAGAAGACGAGGGCATTGAAGCGCTTTCATTCTTCCTTGGAGATTTGGTAGACTTTGGAACGGTGGTCAACGATTTCGTCCATGTACTTACGATGGATGTAGGAGGGGTAATTGGTGAAAGTGAAAACATGAGCCTCGGTCTTGACCTTTTCACAGGAGAAGCCTTCAACATGACTGTTGACATGAAAAAAGGTAGCAATTTGGTGAATGAGCCTGAGTGGGCACACGGAATTGGCGTCGAATCAATTGAACAAACCCTCCCTACATTCAACCTCACACGGATGCCGACCTTTGTTGAATCAAGCCGTGTTACGATGACCGAAATTCTCGAAGATGGTAAGATTGATTTGGATGAGCGAAATCAAGCCATTTCAATTGCGAATGCAGCAAACATCACCAGTGGAGAACGACTTGTGGAAGCCTTGGAAGACGGTCGCATTTACGACGAAGAGATGATTGGGGTTAACATCACCCTCCTTGAAGAGGAAGGTATTACGCTCACTGACCGCCGTTCTTGGCACATGAAAGCATGGTTGCCATCATTACCTGCAGGCAATATCGAGATGATTTATGACTTCAGGATGATCGGTGAAGTTCCAACCTACGAGGTTGACCTAAAGATGTCACAATGGCAACCTGAACGAGAACAGGTCTCCATTATCGCTCGGGGTCTTGAAGGGCAAGACCTTGAATTGGTTATTGACGGACTGGATACCAGTCAGCCGAACAATGTTGAGGTCAACGTTCTGTTTTCGGTCCAAGAAAACCTTACTGTGCCTCGAGTTTCTATCGACATGCGGTACGATGCAGGCGTCCGTCTCAAATCAGCATACGCACTCTTGATCGACCATCAAGCCCTCACTCGTGTTGAAGCTTTGGTAATGGGAATCCCGCAATCAACGGATGTCTCTGCAACGATTGGAGACGTATTGGAACTTGACTTGTTCGTACCAGAAATTCATCGTAATAACTCGCATTCAGCAGATTCGTTGATGCTCAAACAACTTCGCTATGTTGACGGATTTTGGTGGCCATCGACGGCCTTCATGAGAGATTTGCCTGGAGTAATGAATCTTTCAACGGCCCCCGACACACGGTTTGACATACGTCAACAGACTTCCTTCCAGGGAATGAGAACTCTTGATTATTCATCCAATACAGATGATATGGACCTCTACTTGGAAGCAACCGGACGTTCCATTGATGCCAAGGGCGATGTTCTGATGCTTGCCGAAGACCTTCCAAAGCGTTTCGTTTTGGAACAAACAGATGATTACGGCATGCGAATTGTATCTTCAGACGGAGGCGTCAAACGTGTTTATTTCAAACAAACAGATTTGCCAGCAGCTCCTGGTGTGACGATTGAGCGAATTGAATTGGTAGGTGAAAATCTCAAGGGTGCTACCATTCATATTTACACCGGGCCGGGAGAATTCCCCGTCATTGTCATCGACGACATCAATGAAGGACGTTTGGTGGTGAGTGCGCAAGCATTTGTTGAACCAGGCCACTACATGCCTTTCTTGGGAGACATGCGCCTTGACGGCCGGGCAGTTCTCCTTGACGCACAATTTACCGGCATCATACCAACAGCCTCCTCCATCGGAATCAACGGATTGGTGACTGATTTATCTCTTGTTGGTTCCTTGACCGGTGAATTTGTTGAAACGCGCCACATCATGGTGGTAGAACCGATCAGTTCCGCAGTGGCCACGGGTTTAGCAATCTTGTTTGGGTGAATTTCATGAGTCAAACAACTGCTGATGAACTTCGAAGCGACCGAGAGACCCTTGAAGGCGAGGATCTTGAAGCATGGGAGGCGGCTCAAGAAGCCGCAAAACTTCTTCAAAGCATTGGGAAGGAAATCACTCCGACTCGCGTCGGAATGGCGGGAGCAGTCGTCTTTTTGACCATCATGTTGATGTTCAGTGGATGGTATTGGATGCTGCCCCGAGATTCAGTTTCTCTTGAAACACATTACATGCAGAGGGGCGGTCATTTGGTCATGTCGGAGATTCATAACGACGGAAGCAGGGCCATCACCGATGTGAGCATTCGTGTTGAATTTCAAGCCGAAGACGGTGAATATTTGGACCATATGGAAATTTCCATCAGCGAGATTTCTGCACATTCCTCAGTTGCAGGAGACGAACTTGAAATGATGGTCATTGGACACACGGTATGGGATGAGTATCAACTTGTTATTTCTCTTAGCTATATCGATTACTCTGGCCAGTTACGTGAAATCAGAGAGTTGAGCCATCCAGTTGGTGAATGGTCACAAGAAATTTTCAAGGATAAAGCTCCCCGCCATTACTGGCCATTGAATTGATGAACTGTTCGCTCAAGCAAAGCGAAGCGATAAAGCGCAGAAGAAGGAGGGAAGCGCATGACAGGGGGGAAGAACCGTCAATTGGTTGTCATCTTTCTCATCCTTCTCCTAGGGGCTTCAACAAGCCCGATGTTCAGCACCCAATCACCACCAAACACTGAGGACAATCTTGACAACGAATGGGTTCGCTTCAACATCAAAGAAGACGTTTATCACGACGCTGTGGGGGTTTTAGATGAAACCTTGGAGCGTGAACATCGAGACACGCTTGCCATTGGCCCATTTGCTACTTTTGACACGAGCGGTATCGAACTCCATCGCCCGGTTCCAAGTCAATGGATGGAGCCCCGAGAGGACCTCTTGATGGTGCTTGTATCGGACGAAGTTCGCTTGAGTGAGGCGCGTAATGAACTTTCTTTAATCGAAGGATTGGGCGTCAGGGAATTTGTTTCACCATCCGGCTTGATTGTTCAAGGAACGCCAACCGCTCTTCGTACTGCTCAGCAGATCCAAGGCGTCGCAGCAACACATGAAATTCCACTTGGAATGCTCGTTGATTCAAGCTTGATGGATGTCCTGCTCTTGCAAGACGGTGAAGACGCCATTTCCTCGATGTTGCTTCGTTTGGAAGGCTGGCGAAACAATGAGGGTCCAATCGAGCAGGTGTTCATGAAAGACAATGGAAATGGAATCCTCAACCAGAATTTGGGCGAAGTTGCCGATGCGGGGTTGGAACAATCGCATTCATGGGATGACGGGCGTTATGAAGGATACGTGAAAGAAGGCAATCTTTACTCGATCATGCAACAACCTTCGGTGATGTTTCTCCGTCCCGACCCAGCCTTTGCAGCATTCAATGACAATGCTCGAGGGCACATGGAAACAAACACAATGCGAACCTATTTCACCACTGATTTGGACGGTTCGGGACAAATTGCAGCCGTTGCCGATTCAGGCTTGGACGATGACCACGGCGATTTCGGGTCTCGTGTTGTTGGGAATTTTGACGTGATTGGTGACGGTTCAACTGCAGACAAACATTCTGGACACGGGACCCATGTAGCATGTACGGTGCTTGGCGATGGTACCCGCGGTGGATATTCAGGAGTGGCGAAGTCAGCGGATTTGTACTTCCAAGCAATGGAGAATGACAATACCGGTAACTTCCAATCCCCCTCGCTTAACAACTTGCTGAATACAGCCTACAGTGCAGATGCTCGCACACATACCAATTCATGGGGGTCCAGCGCTGCAAGTCAACAAGGACAATACAACTCGGAAACAGAGGATGTTGATGACAGGGCCAATTATTACGATCGTTATTACAATGGACGAGAGGGCTTGACCATCTTGTTTGCTGCTGGAAACGATGGTCCAGATTCAGGAACGGTTTCCCCTCCGGCTACAGCAAAAAATGTCGTGTCTGTGGGCAACCATCAAAATCGATACAACGGCGCCCCCGACACCGTCATGCAAGGTTCCTCTCGTGGTCCTACCGATGACGGCCGTATCAAACCTGATTTGATCGCTCCGGGTGGCTATGTTCGTTCGTGTCGAGCTCAAGAAGCAACCGACACAGGCGGGTCATCATGGTCCAGCAACTACTATCTTGAGTACACGGGGACTTCCATGGCTACTCCCAATGCAGCCGGAATGGCGGTCATGATCCGTGAGTATCTTGAGGAAATCGCTCAACGCCCGTCCCCACAAGGTGCACTCGTGAAGGCACTTCTCGTTCTAGGCGCAGAAGATGTTGGCAGCAGAAATATTCCCAATGAAGACGAAGGATGGGGACGCATCAATTTACGCAATACGCTCGCCCCTTCTACGGGCCAAGGCATCTGGGTTGACGATCGTTCTGCAATGTCGGGAACAGGGAACAGCAAGACCTATTCATTCAATGTATCACAGGGCTCGGGTACGTTCAAAGCAGTCTTAACTTGGTCCGATGAACGCGGTTCTCGTTTTTCAAACTCTCAACTTGTGAACGACCTTGACCTGCAGGTCACCTCACCGGACGGGACCACTTACTTGGGCAACGATTTCGCCAGCGGCCGTTCAACAACGGGCGGTACTCGGGATTCGGTTAACAACCTCGAAGTTATTTTGATCGACTCTGCATCAATGGGCACTTGGACGGTCAAAGTCAAGGACGCTCAGCACAGTGGTTCGAGAACTCAACCCTACGCCATTGCAGTTTTGGGACACGGCGTTAACGATTTACGACCTGACCCTATGGTTGAAGAAGATGAATTCGAAATGAATGTTGGTATTCCTCAAGTTGGCGACCCCGTTCAATTGACGACCTCGGTTTTCAATTTCGGCAATGTCATGGCGGAGACCTTCCCTGTGGTGTTTGAAGTTGATGGAAATGAAATAAGTCGCCAATCCATCGAATTGGGTGCTGGCTCAACAAAGAAGATGTTTTGGTCATGGACGCCCCAATCCTCTGGCACCAGTGTCCTTTCATTCATTATCGACCCTGACGATGCCGTTGAAGAAATCCGAGAAAACAACAACCGTCATGACATTTATGTCAACATCACCGCACCGGGCGTAAAACTGGAAACTCCGACTTCAACCTTAACATTGGAAGATTCGGATACAACCACTGCTTCATGGAACATCACGCTAACAAATACAGCGCTGATTTCAACCAATGCCTCAATGCAAACTGGACAAGTTGTCAATACAGTAACTGGAGAAGTCATGCCATGGTATATCGGCAGTACCAATTCAAATTTTACACTCAGTGGACAAGAATCGCAATACATTACGGTCACATTGGTCCATCCTGCCCCCCCCTCTCCAGGAAATTACCGTATTGATTTGCTCGGGCTTGATGTCGATAACGGCGTGAGTTACCCACTTGACTTGACGTTTGAAGTCCCGTTACTTGCAGATGCTTCTCTTGAATTCGATTATTCAGTCGTCCCTGTTCATCCTTCGCAACCTACGAATTTGACCTTGCGCTTCTTTAACAACGGAAATGCACGCATCGGTTATGATTTATTCATTGAGCCCCCAACAGGTTGGGAGGCAGGATTTTCAAACTTGGGGAGTGAAGGAGGGGCCTCATCAGGATCAACAGGCCTCATCGCCATGGACACATTCCGCAGTGTTGACATTGTCATCACGCCACCATTTGTCGTAACAGCGGCCGGTGCTGAACGTATCGTAGAGTTGATTGCAATAAGCCAAACAGAGGATCAGAAATCCGTGACATTTGAAATCCCTATCAAAGTAGAACCTGTTCGTGAAGTGTACGTCAATCTGGAATCCTCATATTCGACCCTACGTCCAAATTCAACGGTATCCCTCCTGTATTCTATCGAACATAACGGCAACATCGATCTTAACCTCACTCCATCGTTTGTGCTTCCTGCAGGTTGGTCCATTACCTCTGAGATACAGCCGATCAATTTGCCATGGGCGAGCAGCACCAGTGTATTGTACACCCTTCAGGGCAACGGTGCTGCGAAGTCGGGTTCAATTCAATTGCTTCTTGATTCAACCAATGACAGATTTACCTGGGAAGGCGAACTCACCGTTGAGATATTGGCAGTTCCGTCGCTTACCTTTGCGAGCCTTGAACTTGAGGACGGCACAACATATTCCAGCTCGGAAGGTGAAGGCTCTCACCCGACGGGATCTGCGATGAAATTCACATGGCTGGCCACCAATACTGCCGATACAATATGGACTCCAAGTGTTTCTCTGCAAACCGATAACGGATTGTTTGGAGATTGTTCGATACCTGGTGGAATTGACATCAATCAGTTCGTACCTGTATCGTGCAGCATTTTGATTGCAAACGGAGCCCTTCCGTTCGCCGAACCCTCCTTCACCATCACTCTTGAGGGAGGTGGTGTTGCATTGAGTCAAACCGTGGGCTTACTCGTTGCTGAAAACGAAGTTGCAAGTTGGAAAGTGGACAGTGTCCCAATCTTCACAACCGGTGAAACGAGCCAAGTTGTTGTTGAGATCACCAATAACGGAAACATTCGCTTCCAACGTCAAGTGACAGTCGATGCGGGAGATGAGTGGAGCGCTTCAGTTGACGGTACAGACCTCATTGAGCTTGAAGTAGGACAATCAACATTGGTCCGTCTTAATCTGAGAGCAGACCTCCCAGGTGAGACAACAGTCGTCCTAAGTTTGGTTGGTAGTAACGAATCATCGGGTAACTTCTCCTTTTCAGCAACATCTCAAGGTGAACCCGTAGGAAGTTCATTGACATCGGGCTTGAGTGCAACATCGGTTGTCATTGGATTGTTGGTTCTCCTCACGGTCCTCGGGGGGGTTGGTGCAGTTCTTCTAAGACGCCCGAAGCAAGGGCAAAGTGGAACGTTGCCTTCACTCAACAAGCCAATGAGCTTCAATCCAACACAAGCAACAACGAGCCCGATTCCAGCCGCTTCTGCAACACCTGCACCGATTTGTTGGTCGTGTCGTCAAGCCATTCATGGTTCGGCGGTTGGATGTCCGTCGTGTGGAGCACGCTACCACAGTGGTGGATATTCTGGTTGCAATGCCGACCAAATTCAGGTTTGCGTAAATTGTTCAGCGAGTTCTGAACATTTCGTTCAAGCATGAGCCGCCCCACTCGGTCTTTTTGAGGCAAAAAGAGCATAGGGTTTTGATAGGATGACTCCGAGCCGGAGGTATGGTCCCTCGTGACGGCGCGGCCGCTTCTCATCAAAGGAAGGCTCTGTTCCTTGTCATTATGATGTCGCTTGCTGTGCTCCCACTGATGGCTCCAACGGCTGCTGCGGACGGGGCGAGGGATGCATCCATTACCGTAACACCAATCCCAAGTTCGTTAGAAGTCAACCCCGGTGAAGCAGGAGAATACACCATCCGTGTTCGCAATACCGGCTCCAATCCAGTCACGGTGTCAATCAGTACTTCTCAGGAAGCAACTCAAGATTGCAATGGCTATTCCTCCACCGTCACTCAAATCCCAGGGGCGATTGAAGCGGGCGCATACGAAGAAGCGACCATGAATGTCACATTAACTCAAACCGCTGAAGGCAGTTGCGACACAACCGTCACCGTCAATGCTAACGAACAGGCGACACCTCCCGATGTGGCAGGAGCGCCCGCCCAAGAAACAGCAACAGTGACCACAACTGCTGGAGATGGGTCAGGCAGCGCAGTATTCGGCGTAGAACTCACGGTCAACAGTGGAGACAAAGAACAAAACTGGAATGGAGAAGATGAACTTGATTTCAATGTTGAAGTTGAAAACACTGGGCAAACCAACGAAACTATTGCGTTGTCAATCGACGAAAACGACGGGCCAGGTTGTGGAAGTACTTCTGACTTCACCGTCTCCCTTAGCGAAACATCGGTGAACCTTGACCAAGAAGAATCGACCACAGTCACCGCAACCGTTGAGATTCCAGACGGCCAAGATGCAGATGACTATTGTTGGGACATCACAGGTACTGTAACCAACGACCCATCCCAAGAGGCAAAAGACACCGATGATTTCAAACTCATCGTTCCAGAATTGAAAACTTGCTCTGTGTCGCTGAGTAAAAGTTCATTGGCGGTCAACCCAGGTTCTGTAGGGGCCGTCACCGCTACATTCACCAACACTGGCAACGTGCAATGGACCGTTAACATCGCATCTACAGGAAACAAAGCCGGATGGGTTGATGTTGACGGTGCTTCCTCGCGCTTACTTCCGCACACCAGCAGCGGAGGTGGATCGGTTTCAGTTGACCTTTCAATATCACCCGACGACTCTATTGATGCAGGTTCAGAAGCTGTTGTCACCATTCTTGGTAAAAATGGTGGAAGTGTAGTCCAGGAATGTCAAGAGCAACTCAGAATAACAGTAGGTCAGTCGTATGGAGCGAGCATCTCACTTGCAACAACATTCCTATCAAACATTGAACCTGGAAGCAATAAGTCAACCACCGTGACGGTCGCAAACCAAGGAAACGGCCAGGACAATCTTCGCATCTCTTCATCGAGCGCGCCCTCCGGTTGGGCGATTCAACTTGAACAATCCACAGTTTTGATTGGTTCACGCCATGGAAATCAAGATTCAGTGTCTGTTGATTTGACCGTCCGCGTACCACAAGATGCACTCGCTTCCGAAGACATTGAAATCACGCTCAGTGTATTGCCCTCTGGAGGAGGTACAGCCTACGACAGCGTCGTGTTAAGAGTGACAGTAGCCGCCTCTCATTCGTTTGAAATCACAACACCAGCAACCGATCAAACGGGCCGTTCACAAACAGACGTGAGTTTCCCTATTCAAATCTACAACTCAGGAAACGTCCGCGACACAATGGCCCTCTCGGTGGTTGACCAATCCGAAAGTCCAGCGTGGGATACGGTGTTTGAAGACGAAAATGGAATGCAATTTTCTGAAATTGACATCGACCCCCGCTCAGGAACAACGGTCTATCTCGTTGTCAGCATTCCCGACGGCGAGGAATTGGACAACACACGATTGACTGTTCGTGTCAGGAACAAGGACGACCCAAACAGCCAGGATGCGGACAACGATGGCATTCCTGACAACCAACTTGAGGCCGAATTCCTTGCAATACTTTCGGATAGAAATTTCGCAATGAATGTTCGTCTCGTCGATACTGAAACAGCAACCACTGGGTCCAGTATTTTACCTCCAAATGGAGAAGTAACCTTTGGCCTTTGGGTTCGAAACATGGGCGATGGGCGAGACGATGCCGTATTCGCAATGTCGGGGTTAGAAGGAGTGGCAACTCGCTCCCTTACTCTTGACGACGCACCAGTAACCGGCGAGGTCAACATCCCACTTGGATATGGCATCTGGGATTTGGAAAACGAAACGTATGTTCTTGAGGATGGCGAACCGATCATCGGCCCAACCGAGAGCAGTATAAAGAGTCAAATGTTGAACAGTGGCCTCATGATTGGACACGAAGCTCGGCCGTACGAGATTTACTTTGAATTGACCTTGCGCGTTAACGCTGGAGCAGAAACTGGCCAAGGTGGCCTTTTAGAACTCGTTGTGACCAGCGTTTCCAATGCTGCCAACCGTTCAGGTTCCGTTTCTCTTACGCTTGATGTCACCATTATCCAAGACCTTGTCTTTGTTGAATCGGGGGCGCGTCAAGAATTGGACCTCACTTATGGCGGACAAGCACTGAAACATGAGATTTCAATCGTCAACACGGGGAATGTACGCAGCGAAATTCGGATTTTCACCTCTGAAGATCTTCGGGGTTGGTCCGTTGTCATCAACAGCGAAGATGGAGACTGTACGACTGAGAACAATGAATTAGTTTGCATGGTCGATGAAGGGGAACGTTTGTACATCAATGCCACCATTCGCGCTCCATATGGTGCTGAACTTTCAGACACGTACAAATTCACACTCTCGGCGGAACCAACCGATACAGGAGTTCTTGACCGACAGAATCTGGAATTTGTTGTCCAAGGCGAACCCGATGATGGAGTTCTTGATTTGGCCGGCAACGCGACACTCCAAGCCATCGGCGCAACGGTGATTGTCGCTCTTTTGCTGCTCTTCCTCATTAGAAAGGATTGAAAAAGGGCCGCTGAAAGCCATTTTAAGGGATTTCAAACCCTTCTCCGGAGCGAGAAAAAACCCCCGATACAGCCGTTTTTCCTCCATGGCCTTTGACAACGCTTATTGAGGTGGCTCAATTCGGAAAGAATAGAGAGCGTATGCTTTCTATGTAGGTGTCAACATGTCAGGTATTGAATCTGTGCCCAGTGAGTATCTATCCATAGGATTCCTCACGATTTTGGGCATAATTATGCCACTGACAAATTTCCTCATCACATGGGTGGTTCGTCCCAAAGTTGACCCAGCTCGACCTCACATCACCCGCTCCTACCTTTTGGAAGGATACGAGCGGGACCACAGCCTCTATCCACGACGTCTTACGACCTTTGAATGTGGAAGCGAGCCTGTAGGCGATGCGATGATCCAATTTCACTTCCAGTATTACTGGTATGCGATTATTTTCCTTGTTTTTGATGTTGCCTTCATGTTCCTCGTTCTCGGCGGAATGGTGGCATCTGATGCGACTGCCGTGGACACCGTTGACCGCACCACGGCCGTTGCAGAAGCGACCGATGCCCTGGTCGTCTTGGGCATTTTCTTTGCAACCATGGCCCTGGGGGTCTGGTACGTGTTCCGCAAGCGGGGTCGCATTTACATCTGAGGTGAATAAATGGCAGGTAAAGACGAAAATTATGCAGCATTCAACAGCCGAGCGCTCGTTGAAATGGTCGGAGACGTCACCGATGAGGCACTCAAAGCAACAAAGATCAAACAATTCCTAAGCGTTTTGGCCGGACGTTACTTCAACTGGGCTGGAAGGAAATCGCTGTTCACGCTCCACTTGGGGATCAAATGTTGCGCTATTGAAATGGCAGCAGCGGCAACCCCTCGTTTCGATGGTGACCGGTTTGGAGTTCTGTTCCGTTCATCCCCTCGTCAATCCGATGTCCTACTCGTCAACGGCCCTATTTCAAAGAAATTTGCCGATAAGGTTGTTCGTCTATGGGAGCAAATGCCCGAGCCAAAGTATTGCATCGCAATGGGTGAATGTGCCATCTCGGGAGGTCCTTACTTCCAATCCTACAACATTCTCGAAGGCGTTGACACCGTCATCCCTGTGGATGTTTACATCCCCGGATGCCCGCCAAGGCCCGAAGCATTGATCGATGGATTCGGATTGCTTCGTGAGAAAATCATTCGTATTGGGGCTGCACCAAGCAGCGGACGAAAGGGCGAGAAGCCAATTATTGTCGGAGAGGACTGAACATGGGAATGCGTGTCAGCAACGAACAGAGTGATTTGGCGGCAGAGGCCTGCGTTGCCATTCTTACGAAGCGATTTGGAGGCTCGAATGTTAACTCCACCGTAGAGCACCACTCCAATTCATTCAAGATGGCCTTTGTACGCATTCAATGCCCTCCTCAGCACTGGTCAGCAGTAGCAAAGTCACTTCGCTTTGACCACGGTGCTAATTATTGTTCAATGGTGACTGGAACCCATTTCCCCGATGGTGGCGCTGACCGAGGATGGGAAGTGGTTTACCACCTGATGCGGCAACCTGTTGTCGACCAGAAACCCTTCACAAACACCGTTCACGTTGCATCCAAACTTACCGGATCCGATATTCCGCTTGAGTTCGAAATTATCGTTACGCTCCCCCAAGGCGAAGAACCCTCTGTTCCGAGCGTGCAAGATGTTTGGGTGGGTGCTGACTGGAATGAAAAGGAGACTTGGGATTTGGTTGGCATTCAATTTGAGGGCCACAAAAACATGCATCGTGTGTTGAATCCCCACGACAGTCCCGAAGGATTCCATCCCTTGCAAAAGCAACACAAGCTACGATATCATGATTTCAACGAAATGTACGACGATGCCCAAGGTTTCGGCCGTAAACCAACCGATGAGGGTCGGGTCAAGTGAGGTGATACCATGGCACAAATGTGGATTACAATGGGGCCTCAACACCCAATGACACACGGACTTTGGACGCTTCGCGTTAAGGTTGATGGTGAAACAGTTGTGGATACCGAAGCAGAACTCGGCTACATCCACCGAGGGGTTGAGAAAATCGCAGAATCTCGCGACTTCACACAAATCACTCCCTACTGTGACCGCCTCTGTTATGTGAGCGCCATGACTTGGGCGAATTCCTACATCTATGCTGCTGAGGACCTTCTTGAAGTTGAAGTTCCAGAACGAGCTGAATACATTCGTTTGATCTCTGCAGAATGCCAACGCCTCGCATCCCACTTGATGTGGCTCGGGGCTTATGGGCCTGACATTGGAAGTCTTACGTTGATGACGTGGTGCATGCGAGACCGTGAGATGTTCCTTGATTTGCTCCAAGAATTGGGCGGGTCAAGAATGCATTACAACTACCCCCGAGTCGGAGGAGTTAAGCGCGATATTCCAGTTGGTTTCGCAGACCGCTTGGTTGCAAAGGTCAAGTTGTTTGAGAGGCGTATTGATGAATACGAAATGATGCTCGATGAATCCACCATTTGGCTTGTTCGTTTGCAAGGTGTTGGATATGCCAACGCTGAGGAAATGGTCAACGCAGGTGTTTCAGGGCCCAACATTCGTGCTGCGGGCGTCAACTACGATGCACGCTGGGCGCACCCATACTCGGTCTACGACCAAGTCGATTGGGAGCCGGCCGTAGAAAAACCAACATCGGTAAAGGGTGCAGATTGCTACGACCGATACCGTGTCCGTATGGAAGAGATGCGGCAATCTTGCCGCATGATTCTTGATGCGATTGAGAAGATCCCAGGTGGAAAGAACACGAATTACTCCAATGGGGATGAAATGATTCTTGCTAAAGCTCCAACCCGAGCTCCTGAAGGCGCAACTGGATTCTCCAATTACGAATGCACACGTGGGGCCTCAAAATTCTACATTCAAGGCGGTGGAGACAGCAGAGGAAAGAACCCTTACCGTTTGTCGATTCGTTCTCCGATGTTCATCACCATTCCTTATGTTGCAAAGACCATGATTGGTTACAAGGTCGCAGATATTCCCGCTATTATGGGAAGCTTTGACCCGTGTATTGGAGAAACCGACCGTTGAGGTGATAAGATGGATGACAGGTACGATTTGGTAGGATTCTTCTTGGACAAGGAAGGAGCGTTTCGCTCCAACCTCATCAGCCTCATGGAAGGTACGCCAATAGAAGAGAGCGCAGGAAGCATATCTTTCGCAGCGGGAACTTTCGCAGCGGTCAACATTGTATTTCTCATGCTCTTCTTCTCACAATTCGCCATTCTTTGGATTGAACGAAAGGCTGTGGCTCGTATGCAAGACCGATACGGCGCAACAACGGCCCTCCGCTCCCTTTGGGTCGGTGAAAACGGCGTCACTGCCGGAGAATGGTGGAACATGCTACCGTTTGGCGCAGGTAAGCCAGTGGGGGCCATCAACAAATGGCTTAACAGTAAATTCGGAAACCGAGACGAAAACTTCGCAACCGTTGACCGTGTCAACAACCGCTCGTGGATGGGCAAGACCATCGTTCCCGGATTTTTCCAAAATGTTGCTGACGGCATGAAGTTCCTGGTGAAGGAACACATGGTGCCCCAGCGTGCAGACAAATTGATCTTTGAAGTCTCACCTTTCCTTATTGTCTCATCTACCCTTCTCATTCTTGGAATGATTCCACTCTCAAGCGGAATTTATGCTACCAATCCTGATCTATCCATCCTCTATGCTATTGCAATCTTTGGAATTGCACCAATCGGTGTCTTCTTTGCAGGATGGTCATCAAACAACAAGTACACCCTCATCGGAGGAATCCGCTCAGCTGCACAACTTACTGCCTACGAAATCCCACTTCTCCTCACGTTGCTATCGGTTGCGATTCTTTCTGGAACCTTCAATATCATCGAAAGCATTCACTTCCAACATTCTGCTGGTGCATGGAATATTTTCCTTATGCCACTTGGTGCTGCCCTCTTCCTCATCACGATGATTGCAGAGGTTGAACGTGTTCCCTTTGACATGCCAGAGGCAGAAGCCGAACTTGTCGAAGGATGGTGGACTGAATACGGGGGTATGCGTTTTGGTATGCTCTTTATGGCTGAATACATTCGCACATATGCTGCTTGTTTCCTCTTCACTCACTTCTTCCTTGGCGGATGGCACTTGCCTTTCCAAGGCACCATCGGTTCGATTGAATTCCTTGGATTGGGTGGACTTTACCTCTTGATTCCCGGTGCAGTAATGACACTCATCAAGTCCTGGTTGGTCTTCCTTATCGTGTTCGTCTGGGCAAGATTCTCTCTTGCAAGAATCCGAACCGACCAAATTCTAGAGTTTGGATGGCGAATGCTCCTGCCTCTTGCAGTGATCCAGGTCGTCCTTTCCTTGGTGTACCGGTTGTACTTGTTCAACCCAGAAGAAATGTCTGCACAAAACGATGTAGCGGGCGGAATGGCATGGGACGCTTTCGGCCTTCCGTACTTCGTACCAATCGCAACCACATTGTTCTGGCTCGGAATCTTCTGGGTCTATCTCAATGATGAAGACAAATCTGTTGCACAGGAGCGTATGTTCCATGTGCATACAGTAGAGCCTGCGGGGACAGTGGTCCCGGGGCAGGAGTGAGGTGAAACCATGCCAATGCATCCACACGCACAACCGAATTTTAGAAACCTATTTTGGTACCCGTTTAAGATTACGCTGATTACTGCCTTGCGAACCTTCCCGTTTATCGGTAAGCGGTTCGGAAAGAAACTAGGTGACTACCACAACACATCCCACCCGGAATTTTTGGATGATGGAAGCAGAGCTCGAGCTGCCTCTTCTGCTACGATGAACGACATTACTCGTCAAGAGTTCGCTCCTGATCGGGTGACTTCGGACCTGAAGCCAACGCTTTGGAAGCCCCAAACCGTCCAATACCCCTACGAACGTCTTGAGGACATGGAGCCTTGGCTCTTCGTTCCAGGAAACTACAACGGACGAATCGGGGTTATTTGGGAAACTTGTACGGCGTGTAAGATGTGTGTTAACATCTGCCCAAATGACTGCCTTCACATGACCACAGAGTTGCGTGTTGACGTTTTGGACGCTGCAGACGGTGAAGATGCTGGCTTGGGTATGGAACTTGAAGTCGGAAAATATGCGGCCGTTGAAAAGCCTGAAGTTAAGGCTGAGTTGGATGATTTCAACCTCGTAACCGCTCACACAAGTGCTCCAGATGAGTGGAGATTTGCAGAGGTTCTTGACCTTTCAGGAACCACAGCTACTGTCCGGTGGAACGATTCCGGCGAAGAGGCCATTCTATCTCAAGACGAACTTCGTCCAGCCGACGATCAGATTGTTTCAGGTCGCATTGACTTAGGGCGCTGTATGTTTTGTGGACTTTGCATGGAATCCTGTGGATTTACTTCCTTCTTCATGACCAACGAATACGATGGTATGTCAGGTTTCACTCGTCAAGACCTATGGTTTGATGCGTCCCGAACTCGAGTATTGCCGGGGGTTCACCAAGAAGCCGTTGATGCTGAACTTGCAAAGCGCGCTTCCAAGGAACGTACCAAGCGAGCCAAGAAAGCCGCTAAGGAAGCAGCAAAGGGGGACGCCTGAGATGGATGTGGCGAGCGCAGCCGAAACCGGTGTGTTCTTCCTGTTTGCAGCAATAACGCTCGGCGGTGCGCTGGGACTTATTTTTGCACAACGGGTTGCTCATTCAATGCTCTCGCTCATCTTCTGTTTCATGGCCGTCTCAGGGATTTTTATCCTTCTTGGTGCTGAATTCCTTGCCGCTATTCAGATTCTTGTCTATCTAGCAAGCGTGGGGTTGGTGGTTCTCTTTGGTATCATGCTCACACGCCGTCAAATTCTTGAGGAGGACTTTGAATGAAGTTCCTCTCCTTGTTTACCCGCCTTGGGCTTGTGGCTCTTGGTTTCATTTTGGTTGCGATTGTCAACGGCGATGATGTTTGGGAGAAGGAGGCAACTACCGCCCCAACAACAAGCGGTCTTGCAAGTTCGATGCTCAATGAGTGGGGATTGGCATTGGCAGTCCTCGGTTTGCTCATGGCCATGGCCATGATGGGCGCTGCATACCTTGTTCGTGATGAGCGAATGGAAAATCTACTTTGGGAATTTGGAGGTGAAGAAGAATGATTGATCCAGCATGGGTTTCAGGTCTTTCAGCACTGTTGTTCGTTATTGGACTCGCAGGTGCGTTTACTCGTAAAAACGCCATCATCGTTCTCATGTGCATTGAGTTGATGTTGAACGCAGCGAACATGCAATTTGCAGCAGCAGCCATCCATCACGGTGATGCAACAGGCTGGGTTTACACCATATTTGCAATCGCTATTGCGGCCAGTGAGGTCGCAGTTGGACTCGCTATCTTCTTGGCCATGTATGGGCAACACGAATCGATTACACTGGACGACATAAACGTCCTGAAGAACTGAGGTGGTATGATGGCTAGTACAAGCAGTTCTGAAGTAATTATCCACAGCAATGCGGTTGAATACGCACCCCTTATCCTCATTCTGCCAATGTTGGCATTCCCTGTGATTCTGTTCCTTGGTAAAATATTCAACAGCAATCCGTTTTGGAAGGAGAACGTCAAGGAAGGCGGTTTGATTGCTTTGGTCGTCATGGCAACCAGTTTGTTGCTCTCGTTATGGCTGATCAAGGATTTTATCGGAAGTTTCTCCGGCATGGATGAATTCACCGATTGGACATGGTTTACCTCAAGCATGTGGAATTCTGGTAATTCAACCGAGACGGTAGTCTTTGGATTCGGCGTACACATCGATCACATCACTGTCGTCCTTCTTTTCGTTGCTTCATTCCTGTGTCTTCTCATCAACAGTTTCGCTATTGGTTACATGAATACCGACCCCATCAACGACAACCGTAACCACCGTTTCTACGCTGAGTTCGTACTCTTTTGTTCCGGTATGCTCGGCATGGTCTTGGCGGATTCGTTCCTCTGGCTGTTTATTTTCTGGGAATTGATGGGTCTTTGTTCCTATCTTCTCATTGGATTCTACTACGAGCGCCCCAGTGCTGCCTATGCAGCAAAGAAGGCGTTCCTTACCACTCGTGTTGGTGACGTGTTCCTTATGGTCGGCTTGGCCATGCTTTGGACACTCTTTGATGGCCATCTCGATTATGCCTATGTATTCAACGATGACAACATCGCAAAGGTCGACCCAGCAAGTTTGGCATGGGCGCTTGGCTTGATGTTCATTGGTGCGGTTGGTAAATCTGCCCAATTCCCACTTCACGTTTGGTTACCCGATGCTATGGAAGGGCCAACTCCCGTTTCTGCCCTTATCCACGCAGCGACCATGGTAAATGCAGGACTGTACCTTGTCGCTCGTATGTTCCCGTTCTTTGGCTCGGAGCACATGTACGGTCAACTGGATGACCTAGCCTTCATCATCGCAGCCATTGGTGGAACAACTGCGGTTATGGCAGCAGCGATCGCCTTTGTTCAGACGGACCTCAAGAAAGTTCTCGCCTACTCAACCATGTCGCAGTTGGCTTACATCTTCACTGGGCTTGGCGCAGCTCTGTATCTTGCCAATACCCTTCACTGGCACGGAGCAGGTCACGAAGTCGAACATGGAATTGTTGTTGTCGCCTTCGGCGCTGCGCTCTTCCACCTGTTCAACCACGCCATGGCCAAAGGAATGCTGTTCATGGCAAGCGGTGCTGTGATTCACGAAGTTCACCACGCACACCACCATTTGCACCATGACGAGGACCATCATGACCCCAGCCCCAAGGAACTGGTTATGCTTGCGAGTTATCTCAAAGAAAAGAACCAAACTGCATTTGAATTCTTCAAGTCCATTGACCTCGACGGCTCCGGAGAGATTGATACCTATGAATTCAAAGAAGCTCTCAAAGGGGCTGAGATTGCAGATCTCCCGCCTTGGGAAATGGGACCGCTCATGAAGGCCATTGATATTGACGGAAACGGCAAAATCAATGTTCCAGAACTTGACCTCACCTTAACCCGTGTGCTCCTTGAAGATGAGCACGATGACCACCACGATGACCACCACGAAGAATTTGATGCACAATCCATGGAAAACATGGGTGGTTTGGCTTCCAAGATGCCAATTACTGCTACTGCAATGCTCGTTGGTTCACTCTCGATTATGGGATTCCC
>PBTH01000037.1 GCA_002726495.1 Methanobacteriota archaeon
ATTCGCAACTTTAGCCCAAAAAGACCCTCTGCGTTCACAGCAAAATTATGCTTGGGCAGAACAAAATGCACGACAAGCCATTCTCCACGACTTCACCGATGAACGAAATTGGCGTTGTCTTGCTGAACTGAAGGTATCCAATCAGGATGGAGAGGGGCTTCATTCATTGCTTGAAGATGTCTTTTCGATATTGGGTAGAGACCCTGAACAACTTGACCAGTTGAAAGGTATTGACTTTTTAGCAGTGGGGAGAGAATTGCTTGAAGCTGCATTCACGCGAGACCCCCTTGACCCTGATTCGTGGTGGAGTCTTGTTTCGCAGCATCATGAAGACGAAAATTCTGCACCCTTTACCATTACACTCGAAGAGTTTTCAGAACGATGCAAACGACTTGATTTCAGAGATCAAAGAGCAAATATTGTCTTCGGAAGACGCATTGAGAGAATCCGTGTCTCTGGAAATGAAGATTTGTTTATTGAATTGGCTCGTCACCTTCTTGCTCATCGACCCAACAACCATGAACTTTGGATGGAGATGGGGCGGCTTCATGAACGAAGGGAAGAGATTGATGATGCATGGTCGTGTTATGACCATGTTCAGCAATTAAGGCCGCATTTGGATGTTCGTGACCAATTCCTTACACGTTTGAAGGGAAACATGGATGGAGCGGAAAAACAACCTTGGTCGGGCCCATCTGTCACACATCGGACCGCCTTTTTGGCCAACATGGAATCGTTGACGAAACGAGTCTCAACCGCAGCGGAAGAGCAAACTGAAGTTGTTGAGGAGGAAGAAACTACTGACGCACACCCCGATAAAGCCCGCCTTGAGGAATTGTTGAAGAGTGAAGACCATCAACAAGCATTCTTTTTGGCACGAAGACTGGTTGCAAATGGAGAACAATGGGCAGAAGAATTCTTGAACATCATCAAAGAAAAGATGTGAGTTAATGACGAGTGAACTTCCTATTTTCACACTTGCATGGGTCACCTGTGAGGAAGAACAAACAACACCCATGGGTTCGGGGGGTAGAGTACTTTTCGTCAATCATCCAGAACGCGGTTGGGAAATACCCGGTGGTCACCTGGAGGAAGGGGAACTTCCAGAGGAAGCACTTCTTAGAGAATTACGAGAAGAAACTGGTGTCATCGGTCGATTTGTATCTTGGAATAAAACATACTACCCAAAGGGGTGGGTTGGTCATGTTGTCGTTCCCAAAACGACCGAGGAATCGTGGACAGTAACCGACGAAAAGGTCACTGAAGTAAAATGGTGGTCAATGACGCCCCCATTGATTCAATGGACACCTGAGGAATTCGAGGATTTAGCAGGCTACTTTGCTCGTGAAGAATCAAATGAGTGTTAATGTTGAAAGCCGTTTTGACCATTTTAATCTAAGTTCTTCATTGGATTCATCGCAACATGCTTGTGCAACAGCAGCCAACATTGGATCATCAACTGCTTCAGGATTCATCATCAAGTCATTGAATACTTCCATGCGCCCCATCTTGTGAGCAATCGTTAGCATGGCCCTCAATGCTGGTCGCTCAGGCCCTCCATGGCCTGCTTCTAAATTCTCTACGCACCAACTAAAGACATTGCTAATGTCCTCATATTGAACTCGTAACACTGGGCGTTCTTGATCCAAATCAACAGGCTTTGCTTCCTCAACCTGAACATGCATTGGAGGTGCGTTATCGTCGATATGGTTGAGAGACAATTCAATGAAGAGCGAGCCACCTTCTATTGCCATTTGATGTTGATGAGCAAGTATTGCATGTTTGTGGGCATTCCAAGCATGCCGACCTGCATCAAAGAAATGACCCAAACCGTACCGTATTCTGCTTGCACCAAGTCTTGAAATGGCAACGGTTTCATGGGCATGTCCACCTTTCCTAGAGATGTCTCCATAGACTTGAAGCGCCATGAGATTTTCACCTTGAGCCAAATGATATGCGGCCTTGTTGAGGAGGGATAAATCATGGTCCCGACTCGCTCTTGCGACTGATTTGAGTCGGGTTTCTGCCCAAGTTAGATCCTCCTCAGCACCTTCAACATCTCCTGATTCATAACGGACCAATCCACGCTCCATTCGCAAGCGACCTTCTAAAGCAAGGTCCCGAGTCTCAGCTGTCCGAGTTACATCCAGAGCACTTTCAATGGCTTCAAGGAGATGCGTATCACCGAGCCAACGCCTTCGAACCAAGCCAAGAACAGCATGTTCAGCTGGACTCAACAAATCATTCATCGTGTCAAGCAGTTCAGGAGCATCAAGAAACAAAGAAGCTTCAGCTAAGGGTAACCATGAGGACCAATTCATTTCATTCTTCCACTGAATGAGTGTATCCGAATCAACTGGACCTTCTGTTCGCCATTTTGATACAAAATGACCAGGTCCTTGTGGGGTTTCTATAATCGTCATGTGATTCACTCCGTTCGTTTTGTTCGAGCCACTGCATCGATGAAGGCTGACTCGGCGGCTACGGGGTCTGCTGAACCCGACCATCCAGCCGCACCATCATGACCTCCTCCGTCTCCACCGATTTTTTTAGCAACATCAGCCATGATGTTTCCGAGATGAATTCCTTGTTTGACACTTGACCGTGGTGCACGAACAGTAAGACGGGTCTCACCATCTCTCTGACGAGTGACTACAACTGCGTCTGCTCCAATTGAAACCAACAATGAAGCAACCTTGCCTTCAAGAGTTCCGCAACGAGTTCGTACAACACTCCAAGGTCCAGCCTCGGTCATCTCTGCCCGGTTCATACCACGAAGTATTGCACCTCTTTCACTGGGGGAAATGGTTTCCTCCTCAAGGAATTCAATGAACGATTGGTAATCTATATCGCCATGATGAATGAGCTTACCTGCTGTAGAAAATGACGTATGATTGGCATGGCGAAAGCGTCCCGTGTCCGTGATTAAACCAGCGATTAAAAATTCGCAAACTTGTGGGGTCAGCGCCGATGTTGAATGAAGGAAAAGGTAGTCTGAAACGAGTTCAGTCGTCGCCTTAACATCCCATTGGAGGAACAAGTCCTCATCATCCAATTCCCACTCGTTTGTTGCGTGATGGTCAAGAATACATTTTGGAACATCGGGCAAGTTCAAACCCGTCTGGTTTTCAGCAGCAGCATCTACGACAACCACTCCTGCAAGATCCTTGGGCCACGAACGATGATTGGGATTCAATTTGCGGAATGGAGCTTGATGGTGCTGAACCATTTTTTTTGCTAACCTTCCAAGATGCAAACCGCAAGCCATCAAGCGAGGATGAGATGCTGCGAGGGCAATGGCGGAACCGACGGTATCCATATCACCGTTCTTTCCTGTGACCACGGCAACAGGGCCGTTATGGACGGCTTTCATCAGCCATGAGTGAAAGGAATCTAAATCCTTAGCACGCTCTTCTTCGGTTGATTTCATCCTTGGGCCCCTTGAAGTGATGTCTTGAGTTCTTCATAGGTTTGAACCAACTGTAATTCACGTTCAGTAAATCGTTCCAAGTGAAGTTTTAGAGCTGACAGTGTTTCTTCTAATTCTAAAATCAATTGTTCCCGATCTGCTACCTCGACTAGGACGCCACCGAGTTGACGATGGAGGGCGAGGTGGTCCGGTTGATTTTTGACGGCCACAATGGTGCCTTCCAATTCTTGAACTTGGGCTCGTACGCTGCTTACCTGTTGTCGTGCAGCTTGGACTTCACCAACGACCATTTGGAGTTGTTCTAAGTTCTCCATGTTCTCACCGAATTGATGGAAGAACCACTGGTTCAAGAATGCTTTGCGAAGACCTTCAACACTTCATCGGTTGCAATGAGTCCTCGCATACGGGTATTCCACATGGCTCGGAGATCTTTGCATTTCGTTTCAGTCAATTCCAGGGAGAATGAATTGGAATCGTTCCATTCAGTATCACAATCAGTAGCTAATGCAGCGCAAAGCGCCTCTGTATCGGTGATTGTTCGAGATTGGATGACGAGTGCAAGGTGCCACATGATGACACCCCAATTGCGTCTTCACTCTTCCTCTTCGTCAGCGGATGCTCTGCCTTCAGCGAGTTCTCGCTCGTAATTCATAGCAGCTTCCTGTGCGATGAAAGCCATGTCTGCAGTGGTAGCACCATCAACGGAGCGTCGAAGAATTCGGCTGTTTGCTTCAGAGGCACGAGTGAACGGTTCCCAAGCGCCGCCGGCAAATGTGTGGTCGCATTTCTTGCAAGTCCAGATGCCTACAGATTTGCGCTCAACCTTTTGATATTGACAAACTGGGCAAGTATATTTGCGAGAGCGCTTGGCCATTGCTGAGCCTGCATTTCGTCGCACTGAGACACCATATCGTGCACCAAATCGTGCTGTTGCTCCGGCTTTTTGTGTTCGCTTTGCCAATCAGTTCCCCTCCTTTTTTGCTACGAGTTTTCGAAGTTCAGCGCAGTGCTTTTGAGCCACATCAAATATCTCGGCAAACTCGGCGGGCGTGAACACCCCTCTTAATCCCTTTTGCAAGGAGTGGAGGTGACCTTCGTCTCCAAGAGTAATGTGGATTCGTTCATCTCCACCCAACTCTTCCTCTTCGGATGGGTCGTAAACAAATCTTCCACCTGCACGAGTGAACGAAGCCATAATCGGAGTGCTGCTCACTTGCAATTTGTGATCTTCACCGACATCAAAGCGTTCTGCAGGTACGACCGCAGTACGCAAAGCAGCAATTGCAGCAAGGCCGCATGCATCAAAGATATTGCCTTGGTCTGACATCACGTGAATATCGATCATAACTCCCCAGACTTTCTCACCAGGGACAATGCACAAACTCTCCATGTCAATGCAGTTTGATTCGCGAATTCCTCGGTCAACGACACGGCTGAGTTCAATGGACTGCGGAGATGGGGGGCCGGGTTCATATTTTCGGCCGGCTACTGGACGAAGTTCAGCACCGCACATCAAAGACCCTTGAGTTGGACGATCTGGCCATGGTGTTCGGAGTTCAAACTTGACACCTGCATAGACAATGGTACCACCCATGACGACTTTTGCTGAACCTTCTGCATTGTACAAGCAATCGGTTTCAAGAGTTACATCACGAGCTTCCCAGCGGCCACGGCCGTCAAGACGTTGGTCTTCTTCAGCAAGACGAGCGAGTTCTTGGCGAAGCAAACTAGGAACGAGTTGAACCATCAAGCCTCACCTCCTTCGTATCGCTTTTGTAAGGCTTCAACCATAATTTCATGGATCTCCTTTGCTGCTTTGAAATTGTATTCCATAGCAAGATTGTATTCGTCAGGAGAGAGGTCGCCATCCATTTGTAGGAATGCAATCTCACCGGTGTTTGGAAGGATTCCGACAGGCAAATCCGCCTGGCCGTAGTTGTCTTCCGCCTTGTCAAGGTCAAGAACAACTGTGTCCTCAATCTTACCAGATGCAACACCGACGATGAGGTCACGCATTGGAATTCCTGCATCTGCAAGTGCAACTGCTGCAGCAGTGATACCTGCACAACGAGTTCCAGCTTCTGCAGCGAGAATCTCAATTTCAACTCGGATTTTAGAGCGAGGATAGCGTTCAACGAGAACAACCGACTCGAGCGCTTCAGCAGTAACCTTGGAGATTTCTCTTGAGCGTCGGTTAAACCCTGGACGAATGCGGTCGGAAGTTGAAAATGGCGCCATGTTGTAGCGCACATCTATGACTGCACGGTCTTGTCGTTGAATCTTTCTTGGGTGTGCTTCCATCGGACCATAGACTGCCGCAACAGCAACATTCAGTCCGTGAGTCACCATAGCAGACCCATCTGCAGCAGGTAAGACACCCGCTTCAATTTTGACCGGTCGCATTTCATCCAGCTTTCGCCCATCAAGGCGCAAACCATCTTCTTGTAGTAATTTTACATCTCCGTATCCGCCCATCAAGCATCACCTTTCTTTTGTTGTTCCATCTCTGCGAGAATCGCTTCGAATTCTGTAGTGTGGCCTTTTTCAGCCACCATTTGGAGAGCCTTACGAGCCCATGCAATTCCTTCTGAATCGCCATCAATCCATACACGGCCATTTTCACCGACCATAATACGGCAGTCACAAGCATCACGAAGACGCTGGAGGAGGCTGTTGCCGTCTCCACGAATACGATCAACATGCTGAACAGGAATGCTCTCAACAGCACCTTGGTTGAGGCGGCGCAAGCCTACACCTTTCATCGTGAGAACAACATTGTGGCATTCGTCCACTTCTTGGACTCGGGCCAAAACAACGTTGCCAACATCCATGTGTTGGCGGGCTGCTCCAAATTCAACCTTCCATGGTGCGAGAGACATCGGGAGCAATCCTTGGAATGCTCCATTGATGTCCATGAACCATAGGTTGTTACGGACTTCCGCCACATTGGCAACAACAAGGTCGCCAGAGCGAGGCATGTATGCTGAATGAATAGGATGAACAGACATGGTGTTGTTCTTTTCTTGAAGCCATCCGAGTTGGGTGGCTATCATTGTATCTTTTTCGGTAATAATACCGCTTCCTGTACGCTTCCCGGCGGATGGCCCGATGGCCATACCCGGGGTCACGAGGCGCTGCTCGGCGCCGGTTTGACCTTGGGACATTCTTTTCTCTCCAATCACGGCGAAACGCCATCCCATGATAAAGGCCACCCTACTCAAAGCAGGTTGCATTCTTACAATTCTTTGACTTCCACATCGGAGGAACGCCGCATAACCTGCTGAATTAATTCAGGTTTCATGCCTGCTGGGCATTCTACAACACATGCCCACGAGCCGTCCTCCAACCAACCTTCTTTTTCTTGATATGGGCGCAGAACCTGATGAACTCCACCGTAAGCTGATCCTGGAACTTTGAATGCCATTCGAACCGATTCAAAGGAGAGGGGAATCAATGGCTTGAGTTTTGAAATAGCGTCTTTTACCTGCTCCTCAAGACGTTTGAAAGGATCAACAGAATACCTGGATTCATCCAGCGCCAATTCAAGTCGAGTCTTTGGATGAGGTGACTTTGTTTTAGGATCAACTGCTTGGGAATGAATGTGGTGGATGATTTGTTGGCGCATACTCGCCACCATCGCCTTTCGTTGAGCAGTGGTTAGTTGAAGACTCCCTTTCTCAAAGATGGTTTGTGCAATAGGGATGATATCTTGGGTTCCAA
This sequence comes from Methanobacteriota archaeon, assembly GCA_002726495.1. Classification (GTDB taxonomy): domain Archaea; phylum Thermoplasmatota; class Poseidoniia; order Poseidoniales; family Poseidoniaceae; genus Poseidonia. Next base: position 7,151 of record PBTH01000037.1, read on the forward strand.
AAACATTCTCTATGGCTTCGGCAGTGGGGCGTTCACCGCCACGTGCATCATGAAAGACCTCATCCATTGCAAAAAAATCATCAGGATTCACCGATGTTGGATCTGCTTTAAAGTCATCAACAAGGTATGGGTCAACCAGTATCTCGTAGCGTTTGCCACCCTTTTCCATACGTGCAAGGACGGCTTCATCAAGACTAACCATGGTTTTCCCTATTCGGGGACAAGAGGTGCAGGCGCATCAATGTGCCGACGCTTCCTCAATTATCAAGAGGCTTCAATCGGTCGATTTGCTTGTTAACCGCTGCACGGTCAAGAACTCTGTAACCTTCAGAATCTACGACTGTAACTTCAACTGCCTCCCGGTTGAGTTCTGCATCGTTTGCAGAACGAAGGGCTTCAAGACCAAGTTTCATGGCTGCATTGAGAGTCATGTTGTCCTTCCAATTGTCCTCAAAGAATTCGATTACTGTGTTTCGACCACTGCCAATTGCACCTGCATGGTAAGACTGGTATGCCCCAGAGGGGTCTGTCTCGTAAAGATGGATTCCGTTATCGTCAACACCACCAATGAGGAGCGCAGTACCAAAAGGTCGTGAGCCTCCATATTGTGTGAACGATTGTTTGAAATCACAAATTTTCTTGACCAAAACATCAACAGGAACCGTAGCCCCGTACGTAATTCGGTTGACTTGAGCCTCCACTCGAGCACGAGCGACAAGTTGACGAGCGTCTGCGACCAATCCTGAGGTGGCAATACCGATATGATTGTCAATCTTGAACATTTTTTCAATGGAATCGGGAAGAATAAGTCTGCTGATGATTCGCTTATCACAAACAAGGACGACGCCATCTTTGAATTTCAATCCGGCAGTTGTCGTACCACGCTTCACTGATTCACGGGCGTATTCTACTTGGAACAAACGTCCATCCGGGCTAAATGTGGTAATTCCATGGTCGTATCCTCTTCCGCTTGGTTGCATATTCATGACCTCTATTTCTTTCGTTTCGTTGACACTTTATGAGGATGCGGGTTAATCGGCATGAACTCGTGTCGCCTTCAACAAGCATTGCAATACCCCGCCCCATATCAACCCTCAGTTTGAGAATCATGCTCATGAAGGTGGACTTCTTGGAGCAATTATGCGAGTCGCAGTGTTGTCATCTGGTGGCAAAGATTCTGCAGCTGCATGGTGGTGGGCATTATGCAAAGGTTGGTCCATTGATTGTCTGGTAACGGTAACCATTACCGGTGAGGATTCACCAATGTTTCAGATACCTGGTACACATCTCGTTCAACAGCAAGCAAATTTAGCCGGTGTTGAATGGGTTGAAGTTAGCACTACAGGAAAAACTCCCAATGACATTGAGGATCTAGAAAAGGCATTGCGAGAGCGGAACATCGACGGCATTGTCAGTGGTGCACTGCGGTCGGACTATCAAAAGTCCCGCCTCGAACGTATGGCAGAACGACTCGAGATTAAGAGTTGGACTCCTCTTTGGCATCAAAATGGCGATGCACATCTTTCGTCCATGGTCGAGAATGGATTCACCATCATGATTACAGGGGTTAGTTGCGAAGGTTTGGATGATACGTGGCTTGGTAAAACATTGGATAGAACAAACCTCAATCAATTGAGAGATCTTGCTGACAAATATCGCTTCCACATTGAAGGAGAGGGCGGAGAGTACGAAACATTGGTTCTCAGCGGCCCACATTTCAATGGAGAGATGACAGTAAAACACACCACTCACTGGGATGGTGTTCGGGGCCATCTCGAGTTTCACTGAATGGCTGCTCTCGCTAGAGCAACACATTCGTCAACGAGTTCACCAGAAACTCCAATGTGGTTTGCTGGGTCAAACATTGCTTCCAATTCTTCCGCCGAAAATGCTGCAGATATAGCAGGAGTGCGGCTGCACACATCGATTAATTCCTCTTTGTTAGCAACTGCTGTAAACGAGGCCTCCCGCAAGATTTCATGGGCTTCATCGCGAGCGATTCCGTGGTCCACAAGGTCGATCATCACCTTCTCGGCCATAACCAGGCCCCGTTGTGCTTTGATGTTCTCTAGACAACGTTCAGCATCAACCCACATATTCGTCAATACATCACGAGTCTTTGCAATTACATCCTCACACAGTGCAGAACCATGGGAGAGGGTGAATCGTTCGCTGCTGGAATTCGCCAAATCTCTTTCGTGCCACAGGAGGGCATTTTCATAGGTAGGGATAATCATAGAACGGACAATACGTGCCAATCCCGAAGCATTTTCTGATTTGATTGGATTTTTCTTATGAGCCATTGTTGATGAGCCAACCTGCTTTTTGACATCAAATCCTTCTCCTGCTTCTTGCAATTCTGAGCGTTGGAGATTACGAATTTCTTGGAGGATCTTTTCACAAGTTGCAGCGATATTGGCAAGCCATGAAACATATTCGATGTAGCGATCTCTTCCAACAACTTGAGTCGTTGCCAATGGCACTCCAAGTCCTAAATGTGTCAGAATAAGTCGTTGCAATTCACGAGCATGTTCACCTTGAGCGGCCCCCGTACCTACTGCTCCGAGGAATTTACCAACCGCAATACGTGGTGTCGCCTCATCGAGACGGACCAATTGTCTTCGCAGCTCATCCAACCAAACAGCGGCCTTTAATCCGAAGGTAATCGGTACCGCAGCTTGACCGTGTGTGCGTCCGAGCATGACAGTATCACGCTCTCGCTCTGCAACATCAGCACAAACTCCGATGAGCAGACAAAGTTGTTCACGTAACATGACGATGCTATCACGAAGTTGCAAGGCAACGGCAGTGTCAACAATATCATTTGATGTTGCGCCAAGGTGGATGCACCAGCCAGCTTCACCGGCAGCTTCAGCCATCGCTTTGGTAAGTGCCATGATATCGTGGCGGGGCTCCGCTTCAATTTCAGAAACACGCTCCTTGGTCACCGAAGTTGGATTGGCGATCGACTCGATCACTTTGTAATCTGCTTCAGTGACACGGCCAAGTTGCATGTGAGCCCAAATGAGTGCACGTTCAACCTCCAATTGGCGTTCGTGACGGCCAAGCTCAGACCAGATGTGCTTGAATTCTTGACAGCCGTAGCGGTAATCCAATGGACAGAATGCCATGAACCGTGTCCGCACGACTCAACTCATCAACATTACCGTTGGCTCATATGGCCAAAATGTTCGTCAAAGCGATGGCTCTACCGATGATTCTGTAACCACTGGGCTCATGACAGATCGTATCAGGATAATTGCGAGGCCGGTTGATAGTACAAAGAAAATACCGACAGAAGACGAGATGTTATACCACATCATGGCGACTCCAACGAGCGAACCGTAAGCGATAATTTGACAGAGGGCGGAAGCATAATGCAATCGGATTTTACGGGCCTCACTCAATTCAGATTCATGCTCAAGAAGAAAGGTGTACACGAGAAAATAAATGGATTGGAATGGAAGTGCTGCCGCAATAATGGTCAAGGCAACCTCCCGTATTGCAGTAGGATTTCGTTCTTGCTCAATTCCTTGAAACAGCATAAAAGCTGTATTCGTACCAAGCAGAGCAGCCATAATGGTCCAACGCTTATCTTGTGAAGACGTACGTGATTCTACGTTAACAGAACCTTCATCCATGGGCTTGGTCATGGCCTTCATGGTTTGATATTATCGCATAATATCTGGACAATATGCCAATATTATGTGTGGTTCAAAGATTGCGGAGCAAACGAAGAATTGTCCCAGTTATTGCTGCGACAATAAGTAACAGCACCATCATCGCAACCGGTCCGTATTGATTCTTGTCTCCAAGGGCTGTTCCCATGAAACCATCCCGTTGAAGAGCCTCGGCGAAACTGTTCACCTCTTCAAACTCGGGAAGAGGCCTACGAGGTATTCGCTCACCGTCCCGGACATCTCCCGCCATGATTCGTCGTTGATGGCATAGGTCATATGCCTTGCTCATCCGTCTGAATGAAACACAAGACTCATTCACCCTTGGCGATTGTCATTGCCTATGGACCGATGTTCATTTGATGTTGAAGGGAAAAACATTCACTTTGCTGTTGAAGGCAGTACAGGTGGAACAAGTTTTGGCTTGCATCTCGCCGCCGATGCTATTGCAAATAACGGAAGAGTGCTTTGGGCATCCAGTGACCTACCTGATGGGACACGATTTTCTCAACTTTTTGCTCACCTTTCACTGGTTGAGTCGTCACAATTTCATGCCATGAATTTTGGCGGAAAGTTTGAGAGAGCAATCGATGCGATGGTAGAGGCGGCAGTTGGATTACCGAGCGTAAAGCTCGTTGTCTTGGATGATTGGTGTGACAACACCGGCCGAATCCCTTCCAACCTCGTTTCAGAGGTGAAGCGGTTGGCCGATGAGACGGGTTCTGAAATTACGATTTTGCTGTTGTCCAAGGGGAGTGCTGATGCGAGTGGCTCAAGTGATGATCCTATCGTTGCTAGAGGCGATAAAGCAATGACAGATGCTGGTTACGAAACTTGGAAAATGTGGAGGAAAAAAGAAGGTGGCCACCGAATTATCAAAACAGGAGACGCAGCACTTGAAGTTGAAATCAAAGATTCAGGATTCCATTTCTGATTCTTCATCTTCACCGAGCAACTCAGCCATTTCATTGAGTGCATCCTCATCAGGTTCGTCGAATTGTTGAGGGTTGCGGGCTCCGCCTTCTAGTTCATCTTCGCCAGCGACTTTCGGTGCCGAACTTTCCAACATTTCTGCTCGATTGTCCATTGCTCTTCGTGAAATAAACCATACCATTACTGCCAATGATAAGATTCCAACGATGTAAGAAATATTTCTCGTCGTTTCTGGTTCCATATGAGTACGTGAAGGTATTGTCTTTTGATTGTTGCTAAGGATGGATGCGACAATTGTTCCATTTCAACCCCATGAGAGAGGTCGCGAAAGATGCCTTCTTGAGGATGCAGGTGGTTCAACCCAGCCTTCAAACGGTGGTTGAGCAGCAATGTCGTCCCAAGAATCTTCACATTTCCATTTGCAAGTTGGACATCTCAATCCTTGGTTTCGACCCATACTTTTCATTCGCTGTCCGCATTGAGAGCAGAGTGGGCGCTGCTTTTTTCTTGCATTCCATGTAATGGCACGCAACTGTTCCAAGTGATACGAACCGTTTGGATGTTGAAGGCCCCTCATCTCAACACGGTCGCCTTGTTGCAACCATCTTGCCAATTGGTTGACCGGTCCACCTTCTCCAAAGGCGACCCACTCCCCATGCGATGTGATAAGACGCGCATGTTTTCGAGCCTCATCCACCAATACCTCTTCGATTACAGCGACTGTAGAAGGCAGAAGATGGTCTCCAGTCGCTTGATTCGTTTTGTATGTCCGGCAGCCGCTGAACGATTCTGTGTGTTCAGATTCCAAAAGAACAGCAAGCGCCTTGGTAGCAATATCACGGGTTGTAGCCCGAACGCCACATAAAACTGGGGACAAACCCCGAGGTGCTACCAAAGAGGTGCCTCTACGAGGATCACGGGACAAAAAAGTGTCATCCCATGAATCAATTTCAACGAGTGCGGCAGGGCAAACAGAACGGGGTTGGCTACTGGTTTGCGAACGCCTCCAAGCAATTGCCTCCCATGTCGCTTCTTTACCTCTCCATGAAACGGCAGCAATCGCACCAATGACGCCCAATCCTCCCCACGTTTTTGTTGCCTCTGGTTGGTCATCAATGTCAACATGATGCCGCACTGCATCCCAGTAAAACGATTCATCGGGTTGCTCGGAAAACCATACCATGCCAGGATCGGATGGTACTTGCGGCCGGTTCGAGTGATGTGAAGGCGAAATCAATCCCTTTAATTTGACAATCTCATTGTTCCACCAATGGTCCAAATGTGAGATCAGCTCATTCTCATCATCGCAATCAATGGAAACTCCAAGTGCAGCATTTCCTCGTGTTCGCCCCGATGCAAATGGCCATAGACGAACCAACCGAACTTCACCTACAATGCATTGCTGGGGGAGGTTTTGAAGTAAATCCTCCATAACTTTGGTTGTGCACCCACCCGCCAAAGAATCCGTGTCATCCAACCCAAGCCAGCCCATTTACATCACCTCAAGGTCGGAAAAAATCTCCGGCATCATTCACATCCAACAAACGCGAGAGGGCCGAATGAACACCTTCATCTGCACGAACACGAAATATTCTGGCTCCATAAGCCCAACCCGCCCCCATATCAGAACGTCGGTCTCCCACCATCAAATCCAAGGAGTTGACAGGGAGTGATTTTTCACCCCACCAATCAACTAAATCCCCCGATGGCTGATAGATTTCAGATTGAAATTCCCTCAGGCTGTTCATGTTATCTCTACGCAAAAGACGGTGACCAAGGTACAACATTTCCGGCGAAGGTTTTCTGCATCCGCAGCCATCCTCATATTTGTGAGGACATGTGAGAAATAAATCCACATAACCTCGTTCATTTTCTTCAAGCAAAAGACGTTGAAGTTCCTTGTGAATCGATTCAAGGCGAGCATGATCCCAAAGACCTCTACTGATTGCTGATTGATTGGTAACTACACAGATAGAGAAGCCTGCTTCACGAAGTGCTGCAAGTGCATGAGCGGCATTTGGCAAGAGTTCCACCTCTGAAGGACGATTAACATAGCCAGGACGACCAACATTAATCACTCCATCACGGTCAAGGAATGCGATGGGGTTGTTCGAAAAACCAGTGCTGATTGTACCGACCCCCCAATGTGCAATCATGCCCGCCATGCCCTTACCAAGCCAAGGAACCTCATGGCCTTTACCAATTCTTGGTGAACTTCATATCAGCCCCCCTCATGGGAGTAGTTGTGCTGATTGAGTCATCCACTGCTACCATCGTTGGTGCCACAGGTATGCTTGCTCTCGCAATATCATGGTTCATGCGTGCCAAAGGGGCCAATAGGATCGCACAATTTGGATGGATTGCCGTTGGATTGTTCTTTTTCAATATGGCCTGGACTTATGTTGAGCACGACGATATCGTACTTACGATAATGTGCGCGATTACTTTACCGCTTTGTGTCGGAGTCGCTCTTTGGGAAGACAATTGTACACAGCGACAGAGAGAGGCTCTTGATTGGGCAAGAGGAACGGTAGCCTTTGCAGGAGGGCCATATCTCCTTATTGCTTATGTCCCCTACCTCAGTGTCTTTGCCATTTGGTTTGTTGCAACACAATCTGCCTGGTTCCTGGGTTTTTCTGGTGGACAGGAGATTGAAGTCGGTACAACTTGGGTTAACGCAGAGGGTGGACGCGTATCATGGTCCGAATGGGATGGAAACAGGTGGTTCTCCACTGATTTTACAGGAGAATATGCGTTCCAGTCTGAACTTATTCTAGCTGATGGAAGCCTCATTGGAATTAATTTTGTTCTAGCCTGTACTGCTCTACAATCGATGGTGTTGTTCATCGGTGCAATATCGGTTCTTAACCTTCATTGGAAACAACGCGTGAGGGCATTGATTCTTATCATACCACTCATACATTTATTGAATGTATTTCGCAATGCTGGGTTGATTTGGATGCATATGACCTATACGCATTGGGACCTTTGGGGTATTTCAGTTTTCGATTTTGGCCATACATATGTTGCTAGAGTTGTGAGCCTTTTCGCCATGTTCTTAATGGCACTCATTATGTTTGAGATACTACCAACCATGCATCGCAATATCGTGGCCCTATCCGAACCTTTCATGAAAACGAAGTCCAAACCTCGTCGGTGATGTTACAGAAAATGAGATGAATCTCAGCGCAACTATCATGCAAGGGTGGCAATTGGCTTGGTCATGGGCAAGGTTTCTTCCGAGTTCACATTCCAACGAACAGGACGTACCGTTAGAAACAGGACCGTTTTGGCTGCATTGACCAACAAACAAAGTCATGAGGACGGTTCACTTTCCAACGATGAACGCCATTGGTTGACATTACGCAGTAAAGGCGGGTTTGGAATCGTCACCACCGCCGCCGCAAATGTCACGGAAACCGGAAGAGGATGGGATGGTGAATTGGGTGTATGGTCAGATTTGCATCTACCTGGGTTGACCCAACTCGCAGAAGAATTGACAAAACACGGTGCTCTTAGCCTTGTACAACTGTTCCACGGGGGCATGCGTGCTCCATTGAGGTTAACTGGAGTTCAACCCGTTTCGGCTTCAGAGAATACAGAACCAGGTATGGATGGAGTTGTTTCAAAGGAACTTAGTTCTGCAGAAATTGAATCGATCATTGATGATTTCAGCCAGGCTGCAAAGCGATGTGAACAAGCGGGATTTTGTGGGGTTGAGCTCCACGGAGCGCACAGTTATTTGATCTCTCAATTTCTCGGTCCAGTAACCAACAGGAGAACGGATGAATGGGGTGGAACTCTGGAAAGCAGGGCAACATTCCTAAAACGAATCATAGAAGCAGTTCGGTCCTCGACATCAGAGGAATTTATCGTTGGAGTTCGCCTTTCTCCAACGATTAGAGACCTAGGGATCTCATTAGAAGAATCGTTGCAAGTCGCCGAGTGGTGTTCACAATGGGGGCTTGATTTCCTCCATATTTCATGTTGGGATATTTATCAAAACAAACAATCCATTGAAGGGAGGGAGCAAACACAAACCAAGTGGTTTAGCGAGCGCCTTGCAGGGAGAATACCGATCATAACGACGGGAAAAATATGGACGAATGAAGATGTAGGATTCGCCATGAAAGAGGGGGCAGATTTCGTCGGTGTTGGTCTTGCGGGTATTGCACACCCTGATTGGCCGATGCAGTTGATGAACTCAACTGACCCGTCAAAACCTCCATTTTCAATCGACCACTTGCAACGGTCAGGGCTCAGCCCAGTATTTATCGAATACATGATGCGTTGGAAAGGCTTTGTCGCTGATGAATGAACGCCCTTGCCGCGATTCGAACGCGGGTTCCTGGCTCCGGAGGCCGGGGTGATATCCACTACACTACAAGGGCATGTCATCCTAAAGACTCGAGGTCATGAAGATGACCGTCTCAATTCACAACTTCTGCTGCCACGGATGCTCCGGTTCATCACGAACCCAGAGAGCCCCACTACCGGATGGATATTCGATGGTTTCCTTTCCATTGAGAACCATGCCCATCAAGCTGTCATCGGGTGCATCAAGGAGTTGTTGGCTCGTTATTTCTATGCTGGATTGAAGGTCCAAAGACTCCGTTAAATCATTGCTCATGATGTTGTCCGAAGCAGTAAGAGGCCCTTCAATTGGTTCGGTAAATGATTCACTTCCGGATTCACCCATCTCAAACATTGCAGCATCTATGCGTTGTTCATCGCCCCATTCTTTCAATTCTTGTTCAGGCTTACTGCTGCGCATGAAGGTGAACACCAATCCAGCAAGAACGACGAAAACCAAGGCTGCTGAGGAGTAAATTAAGTCGTTGGCAACACTCGGAGCAAGGTCTGCATTATCACCGACTCCATCTCCATCGGTATCTACGGATTCGTCGGGGTCATTTGGAAACGCATCATCCTTATCTGGAACGCCATCACCGTCTTCATCAAAAGCTGAGAAAGAGGTTTCACAAAGAAGCAACATCAATTCAAGTTCTTCTTTGTCAATGAATTCATCATCGTTGGCATTGATCTCTTCAAAGTCAAAATTGTTGATCCAGTCATGAGATTCTAGGGATTCAAGAGTTACCTCGTTCCTGCCTTGTCCAAATCCATCAAAGACGGTTTGAGCCTCTACGTCACATGTGCATCGGTACTGGAGGTATTCGCCGTACTCTACCTCATTATCTGCATTGAGATCCATTGATTTACGTGACTCCTCGGATGCATCGATACTGTCGCGTTCTCCACCTTCAAGAACACCCGATTTATCTCGGTCAAGTTGTTTAAAATTGATTCCAGCGGTTTCCGTGCATGTATCCACTGATTCAGGCTCTTCAGGTTCAACCGGTTCTATCGGGAACTCGGACTCATCCCACATAGCAACAAGAGAAACTTCCTCAGAATCGCTCATTCCTATAACTTGAATGTCTATTCTTCCATTCATGGGCGACTCCATTGTGATTCTATGATTGGTGCCGGAATTACCGCTCTTGAGGGTTACATCATTCAATTCTGTATCAAGACCAAAATCACCACCAGGTCGGCCGCCACCTCCGGTAAAGATGACTTCATATTGAACACCGGAGATTACAATTTGAATGGCTCCACTGCCTCCAGAGGACTCGATAATGAAGAAATTACCGGGTTGCTCAAGCATGGCATAGAATTCTATGGTCTGACCCTTTGGGATGCTGATACCATCCAAGGATTCATCATTGAACAACTCAATTGGGGTGCCATCATAGTCCCAAACATACCGGTCTGCGAATTCTGCAAGAATGTTAACGCCTGTGAAGGCATAGTCTGTTACAAGCAGTATGTACCATGTCCCAGGTGTTGGATCATTGAATGCAATTCTATCGTCTGCCCCTTCGCTGGTTGAATGGTAATCGTATGTTGATCGTGTAGGAGCTTGGTCAAGGCGCATGTAAAGAGATGCTTCTCCTTCTCCATCAGATAAGTCTACAATAAGACGCTCTGTTTCAGCAGGAACATCAACTTTGAAGTATTGAGATAAGCCCTTGTATCCGCTTAGCAAGCCGTATTCAATACCTGGAGTGAGTGTTATCGCTTCTTCAGGGTCAACGTTTTCAGGTGGATAAACAAAATCCGCTATGATTGTAAATTCCCTCGCCATTCTGGATGTATACGCCGTTACGTAGTACAAACCAGGTTCAACGTCAAAGAGATGTACTTCTTCGTCATTCCCCGGTTCATTTGACCATGTTTCTTGGACTTCAACGTTCTTCCCTCCAGGGGTTTCCTCATCAGAAGCAGGCTCTTCCCAACCCCAGAAGAAGTCCGGTTGCGGTGGGCTGTAATACGACATTCCGAGGTCAACGTTTCCTCGGCCTCCATACGTTCGGACACGTAAATCAGCAAGTGGTTCTGTCACGTTGATGTAATAATAATTCATTGCAAAGTCATCAAAATTTCCTTGGGACTGGATTTGTTGATTGGTCACCGCAATGCTCTGTTTGAGTTCCGTCATATCATCCAAGGTTGGAGGCGGGTCTGCTACGTCTATTTCGATGTTAATGGTGAGGTCCTCGAAGTCATTATCTGGGATCAAGACAAACCAAACAACACCTTCTGTAGGCCATGATAATTCGTGATATGCCCATCCGAAATCAGCTCCAAAATAATCATCATTATTCCATTGGTTGGGTATTGTGTTGAATCCCACATAGACGTCATAGTTGATTGGGTCCTCAAAATCATCGAATTTAAACGAAGATGAGAACCAAGTGAGGGAGCGCGTATATTCTTCAACTTCTGTGAAGAAAAGTAGCGTATCACCTTCACTAGCATCATCAACTGTATACTCTTCATCCGAAAACAGTTCTACTGCTTGGGCAACAATGCTTCCGTCAGGCATCACCCAATCTGCACCAATGATGCTCCCTTCTCGTGAAGTTGTAACTGAATCAAGCGTCATGTTGCCTTCGCCTTCGGGGAAGGCCCACGTTGAAACCGCAGCCTGCTCTTGGTTTGCTGATGAACCACTTGAAACTGTGACGTTATCGATCATACCTTCAAAGAAGTTGCAATCACAACCAGCACCCATGCGTCCGATGTAAAATTCGTCACAATCTTCACCTGAAGTGAAACAATCGTTTGAACCGAAATCACCGAGTGGTAATTTTGCACCGTTTGCATCTATTGAACCCGCAGGTTGTTCGTTAATGAAAAATTGACCTCCAACATTCACTTCGATGTCAACCCGAACGTGCGTCCACTCATTGACCGCAACCGTAGCATTGGAGACTGGGTGTTGAGAAAGGCTGTACTGGGATGCATAAGCCAATGAATCTCCGTTGAGGTAAAGGCCCCAACCATAATCTCCTTTCATCATGATAAATTGCAATCCTTCATCGTGATATGGATAAATCCAAGCTTCAAGCGAGACATTTGTAGAATTTGTAAAGTCAAGACCTTCATCGTGATCAGCCACAACATAGTCTCCGTCGCCATCAAAGCGAAGAGAATAATCTGCACCCGGACCAATTTCTACGACGCCGTAGACTGGGAAGTACTGTGGGTCATTCTCCAAATCATTCCAGGTGCCTGGCATGATGTTGCCCATATTGGTGCTTGCAATGTGAACATAATGTTCATCACCTCCTTCGGAAGGTTGGGAATCCCCCCAATCACGATAGAGAAAAGGTGTGCCGTCATGCCAACGATAATCTCCTTCAGAGTTTGCATCGGACAAGCCAGTCCACAAGTGTCGAGATTGATTGTCCCATGATGCGAAGGTATCAAACAGCCACGTATTTTCAGCCTCATCATCAATCGTGGTTAGAAAACCCCCTAGAGCAAGAGCATAGGATGCGGAATCTTCCCAAGAAGCCGCTGAGAGAAGATGGTAGGTGTTGTTGTTGGCAGGGTTTACAACCGTATGAAGAACTTCAAGATCTACTGGGGATTCTGATTGTGATGTGCCCACCATGGGTGTGACAAGGCTGACGAGGAACAAAACCACGAGAGCAAGGGACTTCTTCATGTGGGGACCTCCGCTTCTTCCTTTATCAAAAAATTGGTACACTGATTATACAAAAAAAGGCTAAATTTAAAGAATTTCACGAACCTCAATCATGAGATGATAGACATCAGATAACTACTGAAGTTTCTTACCGCCGATTCTCAGTTCGGTCTGGAGCGGCATTTGATGCTCCCACGCGAATTCTTTGACGATTCTCCAAGCTTTTTCTGAGCCTTCGTAATCCTTGACATCAATAATTTTATTGCGCGTATTTGCCTTAAACGCTGCAACAGGTTCTGCATTCCTAAAGACAAGATATGCCGAACCAAATCCAAATCGTTCTTTCATAATATCTGCAAAGTAGGGTGCGATTGGATCGGAGGGTGGAAGAACAAAATCCCGAATTGACGAAATCGAACGCGCTTCTTCAAGAAGTTCCTTCCTACCCCAACAGACTTGGTGGAAGTCCTCAATAAGGAATCCCTTGATGAGTGTTTTATCCTCTTCAAAGACATTCAAGACTGACTTTAGTTCCTCGGGTTTGAAAGCGGTTCCAGCAAGTTGTGTTAGTTGGCGCAGTGTAATCACCGGATATTGTTCCACAAGTTTACGAATGTATTCACGGCGCAATTCAGCACGGTCTGCATTGGGAAGCATATGGACGGTTCTAAATCCACCACGGAAGTCCTGAACAATATGTCCACTTCGGATGAGTGGTTGGACCAATTTTCTAAATTCAGCCTGACTCAAAGCATGTCGTTCTTTGAACAAGTTCGGATCTGAATTCGTGGTGAAAAATTCAACGATATCCCACAGTTCTTCATCTGCCGGTTCATTTCGAATTGCTAGAATGTTTTGGAAATGTTCGTATGAAGCCCATACCTGATGGCCTCGCAGGTTGATACCTTGATGGAGACGATGAGCGCTTGCCATGCTTTTGAGGTCAACACGGTAGAGTTCACAACGTCCTCTAAGGGCGAAATCATCACGAATTTCTGTGACCTTCTTGAGGGCCAAAATTTCATTTTCATGGCGTGTTTCTTGATGCAAATGATGCCGGTGGAATAAGGCCCGCTCAGCAATTTCACGTGGTTGAGGGTCAACGATAGCACCCCGAATCATCCGTTCCCCAGTCACCTTGAATCCAATGGATTCTAGCGCACTTCGGGTTGTTTCGTCGAGACTGGTAATGGGTTCACTGTTGAAATTTGAAAGAACTGCGACATCAACGAGTTGCGCTGCGTGGTTGTTGAGAAGAATCTCAAATGCAGTACAAAATTCATCAAGATATGCAGTAGGCACATGCAGGTCTTTAATTTCAAGATAATCATTGACTTTGAACATGAGCACTTTACCAATGGGGTCAACTCCTTTGAAAATCGGAAGATACCAACCTCGGTCGAGTACACTACGAACTTCCCAGATAAATCGAGATACATAGGGGTCGGACTGTGTCAAAATACGAACGGTTCGGTCTTCGCGGCGAGGGCGGTGCAACAACTCAACTTCATCGGGTGCGCAGAAGAACGCCTCCGGCTCGGGAACAAGTGCCATAATTTTTGAGATCCGTCCTTCCTTTTCGAGATTCATCAATGCAATCGTGAGGTCTTCATAACTTCTTGAAACATAAAATCGCAGTGTGTTAGCCTTAACTGGACCCATTCGCCGAATGACCTCCTCAAGTGCATCTTCAAAACTCAAAGGCTCGTAAACATCCTGAACACGATGGAACAGGGACAAACGGCGTCTCCGCCCTGTGACATCCTCAAATTGTTTGACAACAAGCATTTGACGTTCCAAATTAGAGAGTGCATTTTTCAGATCTCTTTGCAGCGACTTGTGCTCATCACCTTTAGGATAATTTGCCATAATCTCCTGACGAGTCACATTTTCTCCCGCCGGTATCTTGGTGAGAATCTCTTCTTCCATTGGCCCAATCCAAGGCTCGGGCTTCAATCCGAGAAGCATGGGTATGTTCCGCTTTGTAGTGTAACCAATACGGTTGTGCAACAAGCGACCCATAATTACATCCGAATCCAATTGAACATCTTTCCAATCACTGAATTTGAACTCATCAATACGGTAGAGGAGTTCTTGTTGCTTTTGGAAAAGAACATGCTCATTAAACGCAGAAAATCCATCCTCATATTGCTTGAATGATTTTTCAAGAACCATGTTCTGAATCCATCTGTATTCAACGACTTCTTCCTTACCACCTGTTAAGCGGTGTTCATCAACCTTCAGAATGTACTCTGCATCATCGGTTTGTCTGAAGAATCCTACTGAGATGACATTGCGGGTCTCGAGGTTGTGAAGAACACGTTCGATTAAAGCGAGTGGGAACGGCAATCTTAAATCAATTTCATCGGAGGTTTTCGGGCCTTCTGAGCCCAGCATTTCAATGATTTTTACCCGCATTGCTTCTTGCGGATCGCTGAGAATTTGTTCTTCCCAAACGGTTGGATTTGTCCCTTCAAATGTTGTTGCAATCTTGTAGGTGATTCCTCTTGTATGGATTTCACGCAAGTCCTCAACATCTTTGCCACCGTTAACAGCAAGACAGCCGAGTGTCCCATGTATTTCCGCCATGTATGGGGAAAACCACTTTCCATCAAGTTCCTCTTGACCGGTACCGTCAACCTTGGTTATTTCTCCTGATTTGATCAATTCTTCAACCCATGATGTGATGACGGGAATTGGAATGTTGGCGAGTTTCTCCTTGTAAAGTGGATTATGGAATGCTCTATCAAGTCCGCCACCATGACTCATTAGGCGGAACAATTCCTTCGAGTTGGTCGGAATCGGAGCTTTGTTGGAATAATAATTCGTGAGTTGTTCAGATGTTAATTCAGTAGCCAAGGAACGGGTACCTAGGAGGCGTTGAAGGATCGCTGGGTCAATGTCTTTGACCAAAAACGCACGGGTTTTCATCGACATTAAGTCCTCAAATGCCGACATGAACAGAGACATTCCTAGACGGGAAGGTACGACAACCTTGGTGTGGACAATACGTGCATCTCCACTCATGCATGCTTGAAGGAAGGCTTCAAGCCCGATCATGTCAATATCTCCAAACATGATTTCATTCTTTGCTTCACGCATCAACAGACTGCCCTCAGTGGTCCGATGTTTGTTGAGCAATGCTTCTGCGCGTTGTTGGAATTGCTGGGGACTGATTTCTTCAGCACCCATTCGCTTTGGGATGATAAGAGAACGTCCCGATACCTCTCTGAATCTTTTTGCGAAGATTTGTGTGTTGATGATGTACCTTTCAATCACTTCAATGTGGTTGTTATCCCTAAATGCAGTGTACATTTCGCCAGGGTCTACTTCTTGGGATGTCCGCAACAACAAACCATTTTCATCAAAGGACATCTCGATGACAGAGATGCTGTTTGCTTCTGCTAACCCCGCCATGAAATAACCGAGTGCTGTATTGAAGCCTCTGCCGCGGCACGTCGTAATCATGTATGTTGGGTGAGCACCAGTAATCACTTGTTCGACCAAGATACGGTCGGGGTCGGGAACTTGGAACGAGTCAAGAGAATGCTCCTCCAAATGGCGAGCGATCGCACTTGCAACTTCTTTTGAAAGGCCGTAAGCATCTCGAAGGAGGATTCGTGGATCCTGCTCTCTTCGCAATGCAACAATACAATGACCGATTAAATCAAGCAATGCTTTGGACAATTCACGGCTTCTGGACCTGGCTTCCCCTGACCATGAGGGGATGGTAGGACGATGACCAGTTACCGAAGTAACATTGACTCGTGTCCCTTGGATGTTGGTGACTCTGTATGTTGAGCCTCCCAAAAGAATAACATCGCCTCCACGTAGATTTGAAACGAAGGAGCCTGAAAGTTGTCCAAGAATAGAACCTTCTGCATTGAACACAAGATATGAGTTGTCAGGTGCAATCGTTCCAACATTGGTGTAATAAATCATACGAGAATAACCGCGCTTTCCATAAATATTTTCTTCCCAATCAACCCATACTCTGCGTTCCTCTTCAAGCATGTCAAGAACTTCAATGAAATCGTCATATTCAAAATTCCGATAGGACCAAGAATTGACAATGATTTCGTATGCCTCATCAATATCAAGCTGATTGATAATAACAAGACCAATCATAAATTGGGCGACGACATCCAAACAATTCTGAGGGAAATCCAAGCGATCCATATCTCCAGTTTGAATCGCAGCTTGGAGCGCTGCCAATTCAATGAGGTCATCAACACTTGATGGAAGGAAACGCGCACGAGGAATCCCCCCTACATGGTGACCTGCACGGCCTATGCGCTGCAGCGCAGTAGCAATGTCACCAGGACTACCAACCTGCAGCACAAGGTCCACTGAACCGATGTCAATTCCCATCTCAAGAGATGAAGAGGTAACGACAGCTCGTAAATGACCGTACTTGAGTTTGCGCTCTACGTCCAGACGGATGTTTTTATCCATGGACCCGTGGTGACCTGCGACCAAGTCTCCAAGAAATGGCCTTAACCGTTGAACAATGGTTTCAGTCATCTTCCGAGTATTGGCAAAGACGAGAGTGGTCGTGTGAGCACTGATTAAATCTGCAATGGCTTCAATGTTGTATTCCAAAATTTTCATGACCGGTAGGTCGCTGAATTTTGGATGCGTGATCAAAATATCAAGGTCAAGTTCTCTTGAACCTGAAATTTTTGCAATCGATACCTTCGTAACTTGCCCTCTTGCTTCCCTATCATCGCTGCTGACGAGGTATTCTGCAACGGTTTCAAGTGGCTCCATCGTCGCGGAAATTCCAATTCGTTGAACTGGATTCTTCAGCAGTGTGTCAAGCAGGGAAAGGGTCAGTGAGAGGTGAACGCCTCTTTTTGTGGAAACCATTGAATGCAATTCGTCAATAATCATGTATTCAACTTCGCTGACAATGGGTTGAAACCGTGGAGATGTTATGGCAATGGCCAAACTTTCAGGCGTTGTAATCAAAATGTGGGGTGGCTTTCTCAACATTTTCTGACGGTCTGATTGAGATGTATCTCCTGTTCGTAATCCAACACGGATTTCTTGAGCCCTGTCTGGAAGATAATTTTCAGTAATTTCTTTGAGAGGACCGATAAGATTGCGCTGAATATCGTTCGCTAGCGCTTTGATTGGAGAAATATAGATCGCATGAACTTTCTTCTCTAATTTTTGTTCTAATGAAAGGCGAACCAAATTGTCGATGATCGATAAAAACGCCGTCAAAGTTTTTCCAGACCCAGTTGGCGAACATAGCAGTAAATGCTCTTTGTTCATAATGGATGGAATGGCCAATTTTTGAGGGGCTGTAAAATCGGGGAATTTATCTCTAAACCAATTACGAACAGGTGGACATAACTGCTCGTAGAGTTCTTCGGATTCTTTGGGAGAATCCAAGTAGACTATTTCTGCCATTTTTATTTACACGCCCGTGTGACGCGAAGCGCGTGCTAGGTTCTTAAAGAACTATCGCATTTTACCGCATTATTATGCCCAGCGTGTTTCCTTCTTTTTCCAACGGTTAAAGGGTTCAGTTTCCGGACGAGGCGAAGGATTGAGAAGAGGTGATTGGAGCGATATTGGTGGTGAGTGAACCTCATGGAGGGCATCGGTAGGACAGGAGCCTATGCATGAGAGACAACCTACACAGTTTTCCTCGACAACAACAACTGGACGTTTGGAGCGTTTTCTACCTTCAGGATTGACTTTGAGGGGCAGCAATGCCTCAAACGGGCAATGCGTAATACAGAGATCACAGCCCGTGCAATCATCCTGAACAATGGCGACCATTGCCTGTCCCATGAGTCGTGCACGATGATGGGTGATTTAACGATGTGTATCAACGAATCAATACCTTATCGTCTCAAACTCGGTCAAGTTCTTATGGGGTTCTCAACACCGTGGAACCGGTGACCAAGTGAGCGAGGACGATTCCGGCCGTTTAGAACGCTTGAACAGCATGCTGAAGCGTCGAGGTTTTCTCGCCCCAGCCTTTGAGATTCATGGAGGCGCTAAAGGACTGTATGATTTCGGTCCAGTCGGAGGAAGATTGCGTTCTCGTGTGATTCAATCTTGGATTGACCATTGGCTCCAACTCGGTAATGTTGTTGAGGTCGCCTGTCCTGCAGTAACACCATTCGCCGTTCTTGAAGCAAGCGGCCATGTCGGTGAATTTTCGGATTTTATGACCACATGTAAGTCGTGCGAAGAAGCAAGCCGTGCAGATACATTGCTTGAGGCTCATCATCCAAATCCAGACGATCTCAACCTCAACGAATTGAAGCAATTGCTCCAATCTGTCAATCCTTCTTGTCCAGCATGCGATTCACCAGATTGGAGTGAAGTTGTAGCTCAGAACCTTATGTTTGATACAACGATTGGTTCGGGAAAATCCGGAAGGGCTGGGTTTCTTCGTCCAGAGACAGCTCAAGGAATAATCACTTCATTCCCATCACTCTATCGCCATTTTAGAGAGCGGCTTCCATTTGGAGCAATACAAGTGGGCAAAGGATACAGAAATGAAATCGCTCCACGTCAAGGAATGATTCGACTTAGAGAATTCAACATGGCTGAACTTGAGTACTTTATTGACCCTGAAGCGGAAGTTACTCCAAATCTAAGCCGATGGAATGATACCAACATGGCATTTTTACCGCGAGGAAAAGATGAATTAAACTCAACATTGGAGCAGGTATATCTTGATGGAATGATCCATCATCCCACCGTTGCCCAGTTCCTTGGTATGGCCTACGAGTTCCTCACTGGGCTTGGAATTAATTCTTCAAAAATTCGAATCCGTCAGCACGATGAGAACGAGATGGCCCATTATGCCAAGGATTGTTGGGACATTGAAATCCTTGGTTCGTACGGTTGGATTGAATGTCTGGGTGTCGCCCACCGTGGCTGTTATGACCTTGAGCAACATCACAAAGCCACGGGTAAATCAATGCATGCTCGGAGGGAATTTTCCGAGCCCATATTAACGACAATCGATGCATGGACCGTTAACGGTGCAACCGTTGGTCCAACGTTCAAGGCTTTAGCAGGTGCTGTAAAGCAGGCTGTTGAGGAATTGCCTAAGGATACTCAGTTCCCAACAAACATCACCTTGTCAAATAGTGAAACGGTCACGGTGGAACAAGAACATGTGAAACCGAATCAAAAAACCATCAAAGAGACGGGTGAATGGTACATCCCTCATGTGATTGAACCGTCCTTTGGAATTGACAGAATCATCTGGCATGCACTTGACCATGCTTACCAAGAGCTGGAAAAAGAGGGTGAAAATTACACCGTGATGAGGTTGGACCCCAGCATCGCACCTATTGATTATGCAATCTTTCCCTTGTTTGAAAAAGATGGTATGGACAATTTGGCAATGGAAGTTCATCAAAGATTTTGTTCCACCTCTGGAATTGTTTCCATGTACGACGGAAGCGGTTCTATAGGTAGAAGGTACGCTCGTGCAGATGAAATCGGAGTCCCAAATTGCATCACTGTTGACCACCAATCTCTTGAGGACAGAACCGTCACTGTTCGGGACCGAGACAGTGGTGAGCAAACACGCGTTCACATCGATTCCCTCATTTCATGAATGGAGATTCAATTGAAGTGAACGCAATGCCAACATTACTCGTTGTTGACCTCTTAGCAGAACGAGAAGCTTTTGGGCAGAAGGGCGTTGAAGAAATCATCCGTCATTTTCCAGGACACAAGGTTTTGCTTTGGGCTCCGCATACCACCAATCCTAGAGATTATGGATTTGGTCAACGAATAGATTCTCCTGAGCAATGCGATACGATCGTCATCACGGGAAGCAGACGAAATGTCTCCCAATGGGAGCCGTGGATGGACACTGTCGCAGATTTGATTCGCTCAACGACGTCCCCACTCTACGGCATATGTTTTGGTCATCAGATTATCTGCAAGGTACTTGGTGGTGAGGTGATAAGAGCACACGAAGCCTCCAAATTTATCGCAGAAGTTGCCCATCAAAATGGTAGAATTACCAAACAGTTGTTCACGCATCAAGATCACGTTGTAGACCCCGGAGAAATGAATGTTATCGGTTCAGCAGAGCACTGTGAAATAGCCATTTGCGAACACCCAACAAGGCCGATAAAGACGGTTCAATTCCACCCAGAGGCCGTGGAGACTGTTCTTGAGCATTCACTTGAATGCGGTGACATGAGCCTAGAAGAAAGGCAATTATTTGGTAATGGAGTTCAAGATTTGGATGTTTCATCATCTCTCTTGGCCTAGATGAAAGAATCTTGCCCCAACATCGGGTGATGTCTTCGCATGATTTGTCTTAAATTACATATGAAGATTGATGAACCCTCGTCACCTTGTGAGTGTCATGAGTGGCCCTCCTAGTGATTGGACTGAGCGCCACCGTCCTAAGAGTGAGCAACAACTTGAAGGAAACGAAGTGCAACGTAGAAAAATACGAACGTGGCTTGACGAATGGAAAGCAGGCTCACCGAAAAAGAAAGCACTGCTGTTGGTAGGACCTCCCGGCGTTGGAAAGACAACCGTTGCAAGGGCGATTGCCGAAGACATGGGATGGAATGTTATCGAACTCAATGCGAGTGACGCAAGGAATGCTGCTGCGATACGTAAAGCTGCGACAAACGGTGCCACTCACAGGTCATTGTTTCATGACCCAAATGCGCCACTCTCAAGGACTCTTATTCTTCTTGATGAAGTCGACCACCTTTCGGGTGGATTGCGAGAAGTGAGTCAAGCAAGAATTGCTAAGGCGATGGAATCAACTGAACCAAATGAGCCCAAGGTTACGCTATCTGGAGATTCGGGTGGCAAAGCCGAGTTGCTGAACCTACTCGCCCAAACAAAGCAACCGGTCATACTAGCATGCAACGATGAGATGGGCCTCTGGGGGAAAAATTCATCCTGGCGCTCAACCCGAGATCGGTTTGGAAAACACCTCCAGAAGATTATTTTTGACCGTGCCAACAACGAGGCACTTCGCAGAATTGCTCGCCGAGTACTAAGAGCGGAAGGTCTTGGATTTGATGATGCAGCAATTACAGCCCTTGTCGACTCAAATCATGGTGATTTACGAGCATTGGTTCGTGACCTGCAGGTTATGACAAGCGGACTCAACGGACCATTAACCGCTGATGTGGTGACCACGCATGCTGAATCCAGTCAACGGGATGTTTCGGTAGAAATATTTCCTGGATTGGATTCACTGTATCGTTCAAGATCTGCAAGTGATGCCTTAACCATAACGAGAACCATTGACAAGGACCCCAGTGAACTTCTGAATTGGGTTCATTGGAACAATGCATCACTCTTTGGCAATACTCCCGGAATCCAACAAGGATCTCGTAGCCTGAAACAAGCAGATAAAATGCTCATGGGGCGCTATCTGAATACTGCTCACCGGTCTACCTATTGGACACAACATCTTGCATCCCTTTCGGCATCCATAGCCAATCCAGTCAGCCTTGAGGGGAGGATATTCCCTTCATATCCCAACTTTTTGCGACGTGGTGGCTCAATGAGCCGCCCAAGTATAATTGAGAAATTGAGTTTGCTAAGTGGAACAAGTAAAGCAACGACTCGGGATGAATTTCTACCGGCATTGATGCTTCTGGGGAGGGAGGATTCTCCTTTGGGTGATGCCAACGATTTTCAGACCTCATTACGAATCGGACTCACTGCCGAGGAACATGCTGCTTTGTGCGGATTGGCTGCATCCAGGCGTTCAACAAAAGAGTTAGTAAAAACCTACAAAGAGGCTCAAGAGGAATACTTGGCCAAAATAGATGAAAAGAACCTCGTTAAAAACGAGGCCCCAATACCTGTACCAAACGAAGAAGAACCTCTCAAAGCGACGAAGGATGATGAAGAAAAATCATCGGACCCGAATCAAATGAAGTTATTTTGATTCAGGGTCGTCTTTTTCCTGAAGGATTCGTTTAACCAACGCTAAACCTTGGATTTCACCATCGGATTTGTCTTCTCTACGCCAGGTGTGCGGATGCAAGAGAATCACAGCAGTAAGCAATTCAAGTCGGCCAAACCACATCAATATCGATGTGAAGATGAGTGCCGCTGAATTCATGCTTTCCCACGTCGCAGTAGGGCCAAAATTCCCAAGGGTCGGGCCGGTATTCCCAAGGGAAGAGGCTACAACCATAGTAACGCTCTCAAAGGTTTCATTGGACATGAAAATTGACAAAATCAAACTTGATATGAAAAACAGGCCAACCCAAACGAATAACATTCCGATAATCAATCCGATTTGTTTTTCTTCAACAACTTCTCCATTCATTCGGATATGCTGTATTTTACGGGGTTGCGCGATTCGTACAAGTTCCCTCGCGGCAACCTTGAACGCAAGAGTAACCCTTAGAATCTTCAAACCACCACTGGTTGAGCCAGCACTCGCTCCAATAACCATGAGAATAAAGAGAATTAGATGACCGAATAATGGCCATGATTCATCCATGTAGTTCGTCGAAGTATAACCGGTTGATGTAGCAAATGATACAACTTGAAACAGTCCCTCACGGATGCCTTTTTCCACTGAATTACCTGAAACAACAAGAGCGATGAAAATAGCTCCAAACGCCACGGAAACATACAGGGCGTAATTACGAAATTCTTCATCTCCAAAGGCTCTCTTAACATCACCTTCTCGGATGAACCAGAGAAGCGTGAAATTGACACCAGCTAGGAACATGAATACGATAATAATGGATTCAACAAGGATTGAATCATAGTAACCAA
Source organism: Methanobacteriota archaeon (assembly GCA_002726495.1). Taxonomy (GTDB): domain Archaea; phylum Thermoplasmatota; class Poseidoniia; order Poseidoniales; family Poseidoniaceae; genus Poseidonia. The sequence continues at coordinate 30,524 of PBTH01000037.1, forward strand.
TGCTTGCATCACGTGTGGAAAAACCACCAGAAGGCATTGTTGTCAACGCATGGTTAAACGCATCAAAAAGGCTCATTGATCCTGTAAAATACAGAAGTAAGAACTCCATCAAGGTAAGGAAAAAATACAGACCCCAAAGCGCAAAAGCTGTTTGTTTTAATTTCGGGCGAAGACGGGAAAGTGAGGGGCCTGTAAGTTCAGCTCGGGCTAAGGCCATCCCGCCACCGATGACACGAGACAGAATCATCATACCAAGCATAATGATTCCCATGCCTCCAAACCATTGGGTCAAAGATCTCCAAATGAGCAAACCTCTCGGCTGAGCGTTAATACAATCCATATCTCCAGGTATACAATTTGGGCTCATATTGTGAGAGATGACGGTGGCTCCTGTTGTTGTAAAACCTGACATCGATTCAAACCATGAATTCACGGCACCCCGAAGAATATCAATCATTTGTGCGCCATCTGTAAATGGTCCAACAAACATTCCCCCGAGCCAAAATGGTAGTGCACCAATGAAAACTGCAATAGGCCATACAAGAGCAACTGCTGCGAAGGCTTCCCGGTCGCGCAATCGTTCTGATGTATCGGTCCTGGTACCAAGGCTAAGCATGAGAGTTCCTAAAAACGCCGATAGTAAAGCGGGTATTGCAAACGAATAAAGGGCCATCTCCCAGCCATCTAGGAAGATCGTAAGGAGACCGCAAAAACCTAACGGAATGGTCAACGCGATGAGCGTCCATCCTAGAATAAGGAACAGTACGTCACGACGCATGATTACACCCTAAACCGCTTTTCTGCATCCGGAATCTTGTCTTGGAGACAGAAAAGAATGACGAGGTCGTTCTCAAGAAGGACATGGTCATCGGTGGGTTTTGTTGTTTCCCATTCACCTGCAAGATTTAATCGCTTGATGAAAGCCAATTTCAGTGATTCTGGAAATTGTGCTTCACCAACAGTTTTCCCAGCGAATTTTGCCTTTTCAGTGACCTCAAAAGTCAGCCCAACAACATTTGGAACTTCGGAAAGAAGTGCAAACCTTCCTGATAACTTTTCATGAATGTGAGTTAACATGTTGTCAACAGCAACCCTGCGTCGGTCTACAGCGAAGGAGATTCCCATTCTCTGGGTGACTTTTACCAAATCAGCATCACGAAGCATCAGTCCAGTGCGGTCAACGCCCATGTCACTAGCAAGAAGGACTGCTGCGATATTTTCATGATCATTATCAAGAGCACTTACTGCAACATCATGCTTGTCAATTCCAATTTCCGTCAAAATCGTACGGTCTAAATGGTCACCATGGATGATTTCAAGATTGGGGTTGGCACCAATTCGAGAACCTGCGAGTTCATTTGCACGGTGTAAATCCCGTTCCAATACCGTCACCCATGCACCATGAATGAGCCATTCAGCAGCCATTTGAGCACCAATTTCAGTAGCGCCAACAATGACGACTTTTGGTTCATCAGGGAAGTAGGTTAATTCATGACCGAACAAAATCAAGGCAGGATTGAAACTGTCCAAACCAATGGTAGCTACAGCGACTCTATCTCCTCTTTCAAGTTGGGTTTCGTCAGTAGGAATGATGCTGCGTTGATTCTTTCGCTTTAAGCCTACAACAGACGGCATTCCATGGATCAAGTCCTCTGCCAACTCTCCCAAGGTACGGTTAGTAACGGTGTGAGCCGTTTCACCAACTTCTAACTCAATGACGTATGCTTCATCATCAAAGGGTATGACTTCTTCAATATCCGTTGAACGAAGGCCCGCATTAAGCCGTTGGATTGCTCCAGATAGGGGATTGACGATGTAGTGAACCGATGCCCAATTCTTGAGATTGCCTTTCTTGTATTCATCGATGTAATCTTTATTGCGAAGCCGGCAGATGTTCGTAAGTGAGTGCTTTGACTCTCCTAGAGTATGGGCATGGTCTGCAATTGAACAAGCTATTAGATTGTGTTCGTCGGATGGGGTTGCTGCAACAAATACAGAAGCTTCAACAATTCCTGCCTCAATCAATTTCTCCCTTGAAGTGATGTCACCATGAATTACGAGACAATCCAAACCTTGTGCGTTTGAAACTGCACGCGAGTCCTGATCCATGATAACAACATCGTATTCTTCTGCGTTAAGCGCACGAGCCAGCTCAATACCAACCCGGCCAGCTCCCCCGATGATAATTCTCATACTATCCACCTCAACCCAGTGATTCTGTGTACTTCTTCACTTGATACGAGCCACCAGCAAGGCTTACATCTCCAGTGGTTTCAAAACCTCGTTCACGATCAATCTGACCGCCAGTTGTAGTATGAAGCGTTCCCACTGGATGGTAATAATCGTAGACGAGTTGTCCCGACGAATCTGCAGTTTCCATCCAATCAATGTAAGCAGTCGGTGTGGAAATAAGCCACTTGTTGTTAACAACATCCACTGGCGCCTCGACAAAGCAAGTAGCGAGCGTCACTGAGTGGTCTTCACACCATGACTCTTTGAGTGGGAGTTGGATGTATCCCCATGCGTGGGCTTCCCATCCATCGTTGCTATAATGAGGGTCTCCGAGGATACCAAATGCATACCAACCAGGAACGCCCTTGGTCCTCAAGATACTGAAATATGCGTTGGTTTGCTCATCACAATCCCCGAGGTTACCCGCCAAACAAGCCGGACCACTGCGTGCAGTAACTGGTGCCTCACGGTCATACACTACATGAGCATGAAGGTAATCAAATGCAGCACGAGAAAAAGCATATGCGTTTTCTGATTCTCCTTCAGCAAGTGTTGCAGATATCTTGTCAGCTGTGCTTTTCACAATGGCATCTTGACCGTTGATTGCATAGCCTGCTGAACCACCTCGGTCATACCAAAGTTTCGTACCGAAATCTGTTGCACGTTGACTGTTTCGAATTTGATAATCCTCAAATGTTCCGGAATTTTCAAGGTTGATCCCCATGGATTTACCAGGAAGACGAGAGTCCACACGACCATCATCCCACCAACTGTAGGAATAGGCAGAAACTTGGATGTCAAAGGAATACGACGATTTCTCATTCGGTTCAAGGTTCATTTTGACCATAACGCACTTGGCCACAGAACACTCATTATCACCTGAACCCACATCTGGCCACCAGATTTCATGACCTTCTGAGGTTATTGTCCGACTGTTGTGGTCCTTTGAAGGCATTCCGTCAACTGGTACGTTCACAGATTGAGTGCCAAGTGTGACCGTGATCAATTCAGTTTTCTGCAAGACGGTAGGTTCCATCCCCTCGTCACCGTTCGTATACTCAAACTGGCTCGCTCTCCCCATCGCAGAAGTAACGACAGGGGGTATCAAGATGCTTTCAACGATATATCCTTCAATCCCGTTATTCTCAACATTTGAAATTTTTGATAGCGTGTATGATGCTTCAACCGGATAAATGTGATACGGTGCCATAGCGGCTTGAATGTACTCGTCGATACCACCAAATTCACCAAGGACATGCTCACGGGCCTGAGGTGAAAGCATCACAAATGCTACCAAAGAAAGCATAATGAGGCTACGGAAGCGATTTTTACGACGCTTCATAATGTTCTTCTTTCGCCCTGAGTGCGTTTGAACAAGTCCACGCTTCGATGGTTTTGACGCCATTTTGTATGTGCCCTCTTTAGAACCGCTTGAAAATTGCTGTTCCAAGCGATAGGATGAACGGTCACCTTTTGGTAAAACCCGTCCGCACGAATAGCAAATCGTGTCGCTAGGCAGCGTAGTGCTGCGGCAATAAGGGCAACTACCCATACATCTTTGGCTTCACTGACGCCGTATAACAATTCCTCTTGGACACCCAACCCAATTTTTGCAGATAAAATGTGAATCTGACTGATGTAAATGACTCATAGGCTCGTAAGTAAGTAATATATTACTAATAGTAATTTACCATTTTGTGCAGAAGTTTTACTCTTCGCCCGAGGTGATGTCACCAACGACCATTTGGAGTTGTTCTAAGTTCTCCATGTTCTCACCTGTTGCGGCCTTTTCTCGTGCTTGATCTGCCCAGATACGTCGCAATCTTCGTCGACCTTCACGGGGTACTGATTCCCAAATCCACGCCTCAGATGCAGGACTTGCTAGAAGGATGAAGGGGAGAATAAAGACCCATGTGAGTGGCTGAAACACTGCTGTATAAACTGATACCAACAAGGCTGAGCGCCAAAATGTTGAGCGTAAGATGGCGCCCCACCTCTTGTCTTGCAGCATCATGTATCCATGCTTAGCGGTAATCAGCGCCTCAGCACGTGGGGTAATTATGGAAATTAAAGCAATGTTGAGCAAACCTATCGGGCTGAAAATACCCTCAAATTCAAACATACGAAACATGAGCACCATGGCCACCATGCCACCTATGGCCAAACCCAAAGCCCAACCACTCGTAGGTTGTGAGCCACCTTTCCGAACCCTCTTCCTCCTGAGGAGAAAATGCGACCCAATTGAAGCAAAAAGTGTCACAAGAATCAGCGAAATGATATTCAATCCAGAAGCAAAATCTCCATCTGAATTGACCAGTTCATAATAGGGTTGGAACAAGGCACCGTCGGCCGCTACAGCATAGAAACCCCCGAGGACAATTCCCCAGAATACTTGGTTCCATGCAGTCGGCAAGTCGTAAAACCCTGAAAAGCGCGTCATGACACCTCTCCAACCTAATGTCATGCCAATAAGAGCACAAAAACTGGACAACTGAAACAAGACCAGTTCAGAAACCATGTCAACCGGTTCACCTCCCCCTTCATCAAAGCGTTGTTCCGAAATTGGCGAGGCGAGGCATTCAAACACCCCCTGCACTTCGGCCAAGTATGGCTCGACTCCTTTTGTTCGGTGGAAAGGGTGGCGTCGGTAAGACAACCACATCAGCTGCTACCGCAATTTGGCTCGCTGATGCTGGATTACGTGTTCTTCTGGTATCCAGCGACCCCGCTCACTCTACCTCGGATTCACTCGGGGTTAAATTGGGTCCAGTTCCC
>PBTH01000038.1 GCA_002726495.1 Methanobacteriota archaeon
GGAAATCAACGCGCGTATCGAGAAATCACAACGATGTCTTGTCACCGTTCTGACCATCAAATTCGCAGAAGAGGTCGCAGCTTACCTCAACCGAATGGGGGTTAAAGCACATCATTTGCACTCTGAAATCGATACGATTGAACGAACTGAAATCATCAATGCTCTTCGTCACGGACACATCGATGTTATTGTTGGAATCAATCTTCTGCGAGAAGGCCTTGACCTCCCCGAGGTGAGCCTGGTGGCTATTTTTGATGCAGACCGTCAAGGTTTCTTGCGAAATGAACGAAGTCTGCTCCAAACCATTGGCCGGGCGGCCCGAAACCAAGACGGGAAAGTTTTGCTCTATGCAGATGGTTTCTCGCCCGCCATGGAAGCGGCAATTCGTCAAACTCTTGAGCGTCGTGAGCGACAACATGCAAACAACTTAGCCCTTGGAATTACACCTAAAACAATCGTCAAAGCGCTACCCGTGATGGGTGAAACGAGCGACGGATTGATCTCAGGTACGACCACTGCAGGTGATGGTTCTCGTCGCTTAATCGCCAAGAAAGGTGGGCGTAAGGACGGGGATTGGGCGCAACGTTTGAACATCGGAGCAGGGGCTTGGGGTTCGGAGAGGAGTGGTGTTGAAACTTCAATTGAAAAATCAAATATTCAATTGAAAAATTCTGATATCGGGGGAGAGGGCGATGTCCTTTCACATCAAGAGCGCTCTGAATTGCTGAATGAATTGCGAGCCGAAATGGAGACTGCAGCGAAGTCCTTGGATTTCGAACAAGCGGCAAGATTGCGTGACCGGATTTATGAACTCGAGCATTTGGATGATTGAGAGGTAAGCCTTCAGTGAACACCTTCATGAAGCGGGAGCGAGAGGTTGGGGCATGGCGATTGACCCGGAAGACTTCGACACCCCTGTTGTGGATTATGATTTTTCAAAAGCATCCACTCCTGAACGCCTTATCCAACAAATGTCTTCTGCAGGAGGATTTACTGCAACAAAATTTGCCACCGCCAGAGAAATCCTTGCCCAAATGAAGACAGATATTGACGCCGTTGATGGCGACCCAACTCAAGTAGCAAATTGGCTTTCATTTCCGGCTTGTTTGTGCGCTACTGGCACACGGGGCTTTTTCGTTGAGGCACTAAAGCGAAAAATGTTCAATGTAGTTTCCACAACGTGTGGAACTCTGGACCATGATATTGCGCGAGCGTACAAACATTACTACCATGGCTCATTTGATCTCGACGATATTGAACTGGGAGAACATTCCCTCATGAGGCTAGGCAACGTGATTGTGCCCAACGCATCGTATGGTGAAATAATTGAGGCTGTTGTGATGCCTGCACTAGAAGAAATCTACCAAGACCGACTTGCTTCGACCGGAAAAACTGGTGCCGATGCATGGCTAGGTTTCGGTTCAATACACCTCGTATGGGAGCTAGGCAAGCGCATTGGAACTCCTGATTCCCTCATTTACTGGGCAGCTAAAAACAAGATTCCGGTCTGCATTCCCGGAATTACAGACGGTTCTATCGGAGCACAATTGTTCATGTTTAGACAAAAGCACCGTGATTTTCACATCGACACATTGGCTGATGAACAAGTCATGAGTGACCTTACATGGGACGTAGGTGCCTCAAACGCCCTCATGGTCGGCGGGGGGATCTCAAAGCATCATGTAATCTGGTGGAACCAATACAGAGGCGGCCTGGACAGTGCAGTCTATGTTACGACCGCCCCCGAGCACGATGGTAGTTTATCCGGTGCACGCCTAAAAGAAGCAATATCCTGGGGCAAAATGCGCCCTGAAGCCCCACATGTATGTGTCGAAGGTGACGCAAGTCTTCTTTTGCCACTCTTAGGAGCAGACCTTTTCAGTCAACCCATTGAATGAGATCAGTCCAGGCCATAGTGTTGGCATAAATCAGCCACTATGAGCATGAGACTTTGGCGAAGTGGCGTGCGAGGATTCCACCCCTCGCCACTTGCTTCCAGAAGCAGGTCATGGACAGCTTCCAAAGACGGTCGGGCTTTTTTTCTTGAGTTCACAGCCAGGTCTTCTACATGGACGGCAGGACCTCCATCCGCTTTCAAATGAGCAAGGTGGAAACTCGCTTCATGGCCAGCAACGGTTCGAGAAACTAACATTTGAAATTCATTCCATGTATCTTCCATGCCCCAAAACCTTCTCCCGCACACATCAATGGTTCCTGAAATGGCCTTACCACTCCCAATGAGACGGAGCAATCCTTCAGCTACATCGTCGGGAGAACACCAGTACGCTCCGCTTCCATCAAATGGTGGAGTTTGCCCTGTATGAGCGGATTTCCACCAATCATGGAACATTGAACCATGAGGGGTTGAGCGGTCGGCCGACAACACATCATGAAGACGGATAACGAGCCCGTCTCCTTCGTGCTTCTTCGGGTCGTCTTCTGAAAATGTAAGGTGGATTGCAACCTTGCCATGCTCACTTAGGGCAGCGAATTCATCCTTGTCGTTCACAAGATGAATCGTCTTTGAATCCACTTGTTCAAGAGGGACAAGTGAGCGAGGAAAGTGTTCGATAAGCGACTTGTGCTCATCTCGAACATGCTTGATCAAACCCTCCTGCAGTCCAAAGGTCAGCAGTTGAGGGATCCCTCGTTCCAAGAGAGGCGTTGCTAAACAATCCATAACCGAATGCAAAGCAAGGGTTAGCGGTTCGCTCATGTTCCTGCTACAGGAGACCTGTTGATGAACGATTCCTTGGAAGCCATCCGTCTCTAAATCACAGACACCTGTTATGCAAAAATGAAATTATCTTCTACTTTTCAATTGGAAAATTAGTAATTTCGGGGTTTTTGAGGAGATCATGACTTCCAACATTCAGAATTGTTATTTTTGTTGGGATTCAATAGTAAAAGCGAAGGGTTCTTTTCTTAATTTTAGATTAATTTGTATTGAAATTACGCGCGTTATGCGACATTCAAAATTGAAATAAATTCTATATTTCAATTGGTTGAACATATAATTATGCGACAAATGCAATTGGAAATGTTATTTCATTTGGGGAAGAGTATAATAGGCGTCGTTGCTGAGCAACGGGTAAGCCGAACAAAAACGGCATGGAGATGGGAAATATGAGAAATACAGAATTGGGCATTCAGGAGTTACTCCAACGAGATGTCTATGTGAACGAAAAGAAAGTAGGTACAATTGTGGGTGAACGACATCATCCGAATGAAGCACGAGTTCAATCGATGCGCATTCAAGTTGCTCCTGAAGTAGCAGATGAATACATGCGGAAGCCTGCAGAACTTGCACCGCTACCAAAGGAATTGGTCCACAGCATTCGTGGAGACGGTACAGTCAAGCTTTCAAAATCAATGAGAGAATTACAGCGCCGGTGGAGAAACACCGTACGTATTGATGAGAAGTTGTATGCGCCCGACGAAATGTTGGACCGTGCAGTACTGGACAACCAAGGTGAAGAGATCGGTGTCATCACTCGTCTCTTCAGAGTCAAGCGCACATACAAGGGTGTTATCGTAACAACACGAATGAGGGTACAGAAAGAATTCGGCGTTGAATCGGAAATTCGTATTCCGATTACAGCACTCGCTCGCACCCGTGAGCGACTCGACGAAGTTGTTCTTTCAAGAACCTTTGAGAAAGTGCTTCAGTTGCCTTCATTCGCTGCCATCAACTCGATGGAAGAAGAGTGAAACTCTGAACTTTCACGCCTGGTTTGATTTGAATCGTCAGCCGTCATGCTTATGACGGGGGGTCCAGTCGGCGGGTTTACCATTGCGCGGGTGGCTTAGTCGGTTAGAGCACCCGGCTGATAACCGGGAGGTCGCAGGTTCAAGTCCTGCCTCGCGCACCAAACCTCGCTTGACATGAATTTGATTTGCTACCTCTCGCAAAGAACATGAAGGGTCAGCGTACAGCGCTGTTCAAGGGGAGCATATGGTCGTCGTATCCGGCAGTAATTCAGGCCCCTTGGCCGAGCAACTTGCAGTGTCGCTTGGGTGGGACCATCATGTCTTGGAAACTCGACGGTTCCCCGATACTGAAGGATACACTCGCATCCCTACAGAAACCCTCGAAGCGGTGCGAAGCGAGCCGGTCATTTTGGTTTCAAACACATTCCCCGACTCAGGTATTGTTGAAACATTGTTAATGCTTGAATCGCTCAACGATGTCCGTCGAGGCGAATTGCAAAATTTACGAGAAATCGGCCCTCAGACCCTACCTGACGTAGGAAAAGGCATAATTTTGGCAATTCCATATTTTGGTTATTCACGTCAAGACAAGCGATTCAAGCCAGGTGAAGCCATATCTGCGAGAGCCATTGCACATCTTCTTTCCACGAAGTGTGATGGGATGGTCGTCTTGGACATCCATGCACCTCAAGTCTTGGAAGATTTGCCCGTCCCCATTGCATTTACATCAGCCATGCCGGAACTTTCACAGCGTTTGCAAGACACCGTCGCACCTGATTTCATACTCTCCCCAGACAAAGGCGCCATTGAGCGTGCGAGTCAAGTCGCTGCGCTTATCGGATGTGAATTTTCGTATCTCGAAAAGACGAGAATCGATGCTCACACCATCGTTCACAAAGCAAAGGACCTCGATGTCGCAGGGAAAAGGGTAGCAATTGTGGACGACATGATCGCAACCGGCGGTACAATCTGTCGGGCTGCTGAAGCACTTCGTAATCAAGGAGCAACGCAAGTTCACGCTGCATGCTCCCACGGTTTGTTCACAGGAGGGGCCATCGCGCGATTGTTGAGGTATGTTGACGGAGTTCATGCAACCGGTTCATTATCCAATGCTGTTGACTCCATCCAAGGGGGTCCGGCTTTAGCTAGGGGCGTTCTTGAAATCTTAGGAAAACTTGGCCTTCAATCTTAGAAAAGGACTGACTGCTCAACATTCGAAGCATGGATTGAACAATTCATGACCCGATGCAGTCTCCGTTGCGTTTATATTCGCGTGGTTGTGCGCATGGTTGCCCTTAACATGAGGAAGGAGAGATTCCAATGAGTGTACACGTAGCATTTGAAACCCCAGAAGACGTTGCTGAGAAAATTTATGAGATGATCCAATCGAACACGAATGGACGTATCAAAAAAGGCAGTAACGAGGTCACGAAAGCCGCAGAGCGAGGTACCGCTCAATTCATTATTCTTGCAGAAGATGTGAACCCACCAGAATTGTTGGCTCACCTACCCCTTATCTGTGAAGAGAAAGGAATTCCCTTCGGATATGTTCCAAGCCAAGAATTCCTCGCAAAAGAAGCTGGACTCGGAAACGGTGTCAAAGCTGCATCCATAGCAGTTATGGAAATCAACAAAGGCGCTCAAGAAAAATTCAACGAAGTTGTTGAACTCATCAAAGGCCTCAAGGCTTGAGATCTAATCGGAGATGAAGAATATGAGTGAAGAACTCGGTGGATGGCCAGCAGAAGTGGTCGAAATTGTAGGCCGAACCGGGATGACCGGAGAAGCTACCCAAGTCAAGGTGCGTGTCAATGACGCACCCAATCCAAGAGATGTCGGGCGTATCATCAGCCGTAACGTGGTCGGACCCGTTCGTGTTGGTGACATTCTCATGCTCAAGGATACGGGACGAGAAGCCCGAAAGCTAAACGCACGGTGATGAAACATGCCAGAACGAAGAATTTGCAGTTTTTCCGGAGAGGAAATCGAACCAGGAACCGGAATGATGTTCGTCCGCAGAGACGGTAGCGTCATGTGGTTCAAGAGCAGCAAGGCTCGCAAGAACCAACTTCAACTGAAGCGAAATGCTCGCAAGGTGAAGTGGACCCGCCACTATGTCAAAGGCGGAATTCAGTGAATTTTACCTTGCTTTACGCTTCCTAGCCCCACAGCAACGCCCTTAAACAGGTCACTTTTGGATAGGTTCGGTGAACACCATGGAAACTACCTATGTTATGATTAAACCCGACGGCGTACAACGAGGTCTTGTCGGAGAAATACTTGGACGATTTGAGCGGAAAGGACTGAAACTGGTCGGTATGAAGTCGATGGTTCCAACCGAAGAAATCGCACGCACACACTATGATGTCCACAAGGAACGACCTTTCTTCCCAGGACTCATCAAATTCGTCACCTCTGGCCCAGTTGTATGCATGGCTTGGCAAGGGAAAGATGCAATCGCTGTTGCTCGAAAGTTGATCGGAGCGACCAACGGACGAGAGGCTGACCCCGGAACAATCCGTGGTGACTTTGGAATGGACATGGGCTACAACATGATTCATGGCTCAGACGCACTTGAAACCGCTGAGTTTGAATTAGGGCTTTGGTTCCCCGAAGGACTCATGGAATGGAACAATACCATGGGCACTTGGGTCTACGAGTGATTCACTCTGGCTTCAAAACGGTGGTGATCCGATGTCTGACGCAGAAGAACCTGTGGAGACTTCGGATGATGAAAAAGAATCCATCCGAGGTCACAATCGACAACCGATTGTTTCGGTTCTTGGTCATGTAGACCACGGTAAAACAAGTGTATTGGACATGGTCCGGTCGATGGGGAGTGAGCGTCAAGCCAGCGTCATGGACCGTGAGGCTGGAGGAATCACCCAACACATCGGTGCAACCGAGGTCCCAGCTGATGTCCTTAACGAAACATGCGCTGCAATGTTAGGCGGAAAGGCGTTCAAATCTCCGGGGCTTCTGTTCATTGATACTCCCGGTCACCATTCATTTGCATCTTTGCGAAACCGAGGGGGCTCGGTCTCCGATATTGCCGTCCTTGTGGTCGACATTATGGAAGGTCTGCAACCTCAAACAATTGAGTCGTTGAATATTCTAAAGGAAACACGCACCCCCTTTGTAATCGCAGGCAACAAAATTGACCGACTGCACGGCTGGAGGTCTGAGAACGGACGTTCATTTATTCAATCCATCAATGCCCAACGAGATGATGTTCAGGCATTGTTTGAAGATCGTTATTGGAAGATGGTTGGACAGTTTTCAGAACATGGATTCAATCTTGAGCGCTATGATAAAATAAGTGATTTTCGTCAAAACGTTGCCCTTGTTCCGATGTCTGCCAAAGAAGGCGAAGGGTTACAAGATCTTCTTGCAGTCACGGTTGGGCTAGCAGAGCGCTTCCTAGAAGACCGATTAACCGACACACTGGGCTCCGCTCAAGGGACGGTATTGGAAATGCGTGACGAAGTGGGAATGGGTAAAACGATCGACGTTATCCTCTATCGGGGTCAACTCAATGTTGGCGATTCGATCATGTTAGCGGGCATTGACGGTGCATTTACGACACATATCAAGGGCCTAAAACGTCCACAAGGTATGTCTGAAATGCGCGACGCAGGAAAACGTTGGGTCAATTTTGACTCGGTCGATGCGGCGTGCGGTGTCAAAATTGTTGCGCCAAAACTGGAAGCCACCATCGCTGGTACAACACTTCATCTAGCCAACACCGAAGAAGAGAAGGAAATCGCTGAAGAAGCGATTCGTGGTGAATGGAGAAGTATTTTCGATGCCATGCCAATTATGTGCTCGTCCTGTCATGAGATATTTACTCGCAAATCTTTCCCCGAACACACATCCAAAGGCGCCTGCAAGGGTGCTGAGGAAGAACGCAGCGGTGTGGTGATTAAGGCAGATACTGTTGGAGGACTGGAAGCCTTGGCATTTGAACTCCATCAGCGAAATATCCCAGTTCGCCAAGCGACCGTTGGGCCGGTGAACAAGAAAGATATCTTGATGGCTAAATCGGCCCATGATCCACTTCAGAAGGTCATTCTTGGATTTTCAACGAAGGCAAACAGCGAGGTTGCTCAGCAATTGAACGATGAGGATTCTGAAGTGAAATTTATCTCAGGGCCAATTATCTATCACATCCTTGATGCATTTGAAGAATGGGTTGAGGAAACAAAGAAAATGATCGAAGAAGGGCAACGAGAAAGCCTCGTTTATCCTGGCCGGGTCCTGTATCTCAAGGACCATACATTCCGTGCAAAAGGTCCTGCTATCGTTGGGATGCGTGTGCTTGGAGGACGTGTTCACCTCGGGCAGAGGTTGATGAAACTTGACGGGACGCCCGTAGGGCAAATCAAGAGTCTGAGGACCCGTGACTCCGAGGATGTCAAAGAAGCCATGCAGGGCGACGAAGTCGCCGTCGCCATTCAAGGGCCAACTGTCGGACGACACATTGAGGAATTGGACGAATTTTATGTTGATGTTCCCGAAAGCCATGTCAAGCGTCTCAAGAAAGCAGAACTCTCACCCGTTGAACAGGAGATCCTTGACGAAATTGTTATGATTCACCGTAAAGACAACCACTTTTGGGGTCGTTGAGCCGTTTTTTTGCCTTGAAGCACCCATGAGCATTTTTGGAGAAAAGAGCGCACACATTCATATAAGAAATGAAAAAGTCCTGTAATATCACTGGAGGCATTCTAATGGAAGCAGGAATCCAAGCAGGCGCTCAAGGAGCACGAACTCAAGACCTGATTGCAACAGTTTCATCAATCTCGAACAGTTTGATGAACGAAGTGAGCAAAGTCATTATTGGAAAGAACGAAAATCTTCGCAGAGTTACCGTAGGAATTCTATCAAACGGAAACATGCTGTTGGAAGATTTCCCCGGTCTTGCTAAGACATTGCTTGCAAACACGTTTGCTCGAGCACTTGGATGTAAATTCAAGCGAGTCCAATTCACACCCGACCTACTGCCTTCTGACATCATGGGGACGTACATGTACGACCAGAAATCCGGGGAATTCAAGTTGCGGGCTGGACCTTTGTTTTCAAACATCCTTCTCGCTGACGAGATTAACCGTGCACCGCCCAAGACACAAGCCGCTTTGCTTGAGGCAATGGAAGAAAAGCAAGTGACCATTGAGGGTATCACGCACAAACTCCCCGCGCCTTTCGTTGTTATCGCAACACAAAATCCAATCGAACAGGAAGGAACTTATCCACTTCCAGAAGCACAAATGGACCGATTCTTGATGAAGATGAGCATGGGATATCCTGACCGCGCCGAAGAGAAAGCAATCCTTGCTCGCCGTAAACTAAGAGGAAAGGATGAGCACGAAGTTCAACAGATCACCTCACCAAAGAAAGTAGTTGCCATGCAAAAAGCTCTGGAAACCGTCCATGTTGACCCTGCGATATTGTCCTACATCGTCGAAATCGTACAACGAACTCGCGAAGACCATCGCGTGACAAACGGAGCATCGCCTCGTGCAAGTCAAGCTCTGTTCAAGACCGGGCGTGCTGCAGCTGCTGTTGCAGGCCGTAATTATGTCATTCCTGATGACATCAAAGGAATAGCACTGCAAATTATATCTCACCGTATTAACATGAAGCCCGAGGCAAAAATTCGTGGAATTACTGGAATGCACATTGTCCGTAAAATTCTGTCCGAAGTACCCGTGCCGGTGATTCAACCTGCATGATGCCCACTCCCGGAAGGCTTGCATTGAAAGAGGAGGGCTCTCCTCCGTCTATTCATGGGAGGTGATTTCGTGATGAACCCGTACAAAATGGTCATGGCGGTCGCCAATCAAAAAGGCGGATGTGCCAAAACAACAACCGCAGTCAACATCGCTGCGGCGCTGGCCAAAGGCTCACGTCGTCAAGGACTTCCACCCGCAAAAGTTCTCCTCATCGATCTCGACCCACAAGGGAACTGCGCCACTTCGTTTGGACTTGAGAAAAAGAAGATTAAGAAAACGGTCTATGACTTGCTTGCCAACGATTCGGGAGAAGAACTTCCGTTGATGGAAGAATACCTCATTCCTCCGGACGAAATCACACGTTCAATGAGAGAAGCATGGTCCAACCGTAATGGTGGGAAAAAGGTCCCTGATTCAATCAATGCAGGTCACCTTTGGCTTCTTCCCAGCGACATTCACCTTTCCGGTGCTGAGATTGAACTGAGCCATAAAATCGGCCGAGAAACACGACTCCAAGAGGCTCTGTTACCCATCGCCGATGAATTTGATTACATCATCATTGACCCCCCCCCCTCTCTTGGACTCCTGTCCATCAATGCCATGTGTGCAGCGAATTGGGTGATGGTTCCGGTCCAAGCAGAATACTATGCCCTGGAAGGTTTCAGCATGCTTATGAACTCAATTAAAATGATTCAGCGGCGTATCAATCGTAATTTGAAAATATTTGGAATCGTCATGACCATGGTAGATGCACGCTCCAAATTGAGCACGTATGTTTGCGACCAGGTCAATAAAAAGATGCCAAATAAGTTGTTTAACACGACCGTACGCCGTTTGGCAAAGGTCGCTGAGGCGCCTTGGAGTGGAGCCCCAACCGTCATTCTCAACAAGCCCACAAATTCCGGAGCCGGCGCAGGTAGCTTGGAGTATTGGACTCTAGCAAAGGAAGTCCACCAGCGCGTTCAAACCATGCGAAGAGAGTTCGGAGTGGTTGAAGAATCACGTTTGCGCAAAGAACGAAGCATCCGTTAAGTTGGGTTCGGCTTCCACCATAATACCCGAGAAAACCGCCTCGGTGTCTGCGTTGTCTTCGCACAGGTTAAGTATGCAACCAAGACAAGCGCCCACTGGGTTATCTGTATGACTGGTGAAGGCATGACTTCTGTAAGTGTGAGTTACGAGATTCGTAGGCAATTAAACACCATACGTACAACCGGAAGTCACCGTAGCGTCAATGATTTACTCAATGACATGATTCGAACCCATAAAATGCTCAAGATGAAAGGGGAAATTGACACCTTGAGGGAACGGATGAAACAAGCGGTTGATGTTGATGTAGAGCATCTTGCAGAGCGTCTAAATCTTGCCCCGTTTAAGGTGTGAGATTCAATGATGTCATGGCGCCCACCCGGTTACAGATTCACTGCCCGTGAATTGGTCAAAGCACTTTGTAGCGACGAGACCGACGAGTCAAAACTCCTGATGGCGGCAATCTATGGTAAAGTGGAACTGTTCGCTGACTCAACCGCATGGAACGGTTTCTTATGGCTCGTCATGAGCACAGCCAAGATAGAAGGAAAGCCAATTTACACTGGAATTGAACTCGGTGCACTCAAAGAGTGTCTTCCGATTGTTTGGGTCTAGTTCTTGCCGTACTTAGCCAACCACTCATGGCCGTACCAGCGCCATTGATCCATGGTCCAACCATCTGGCAACCCCTCATCGGGAAGCGGTGGCGCCTCATCGGGAAGTGATGCTTCCTCTACAACTTCTGAAGATGGTTCGGAAGGAGTTGCTTGGGCTGGAATTCCGGCAATGTCCTCGATGCTTTCTTCATCATAATTGATATCAGCAGTCTCTCCAGTGTTCTCGCCTTTTTTGAGTTCCATATCACCAAAACCATCGTCTTGAGGTTCGAAATTAAGTTGCTGTACATCGTCATCCCAAATGTCATCAGAGATGATTCCACCTTCGGCAGAAATACCCGCTTTGCCTTCAAGTGCCTCTTTTGATGCACTGGATGATTGAGATATTGTAACGCCTCCGTATACCTTCTGAGACGTTGATGCCTTTCTTTTACCCATCACATAAGCAACCAAGAGGATAATTGCTGTCAAACCACCAAAGGTTGCAAGTCCAACTTTGATGACTTGATCAAGAACTTCATCATCGACGTTTAACCCAGATGTGCCGCTTGTATCTTCACTGAGTGATGCATTCCAGGCATAATATCCAAGCTCTTCCTCATCAACGAGATTTGCCCGATACGCCTGGTATGCAGGGTCATTCCAACCGATACAATCTTCTGAAGTGTCATTTTTATTGTTCAAACAATAATCTTGCTGTGTTGCTATGTTTGGGCTCGTATCGTCATAATCCGCATTGGAACCAACACCATCGCCATCCCCATCGTAGTGTTCATTGGGGTCTTTGTCCATGAGTGGTGATTCGGTTCGGTCAACCCAGCCATCGCCATCTTTATCCTCACATCCAAACGAAGGCGATTCTGCATATCCAATGCTGGTGTTCGCATCAATCACCCATGCTTTGGTCGATGTACCGTACTCCCAGGGGCATGAATCTGGAAGGTCTCCCTCGCTATCATCCCCATACCCATCACTGTCTTGGTCCTCCCATTGAGTTGACTGGGAAGGAAGCGCGTCGGCTCCATCAACCGCGGTCCAATCCTCGTCCGGGTTGGAATAACCATCGAAATCAGTATCTTGACAACCGAACCGGTCCTCAGTGGAAAAGCCGTTTATTGTGGGGCAACTGTCTGGTCTAAAGCCGAGGGGGTTGTCTCCATATCCGTCAGAATCTGTATCTGCCCATTGCGTCGCTTCATCTGGGAAGACATCGCCATCAAGTCCGTTAGAATTGTCACCGTAACCATCGCCATCAAGGTCGCTCCATTGGTCAGCATTGTTTGGGAAGAGATCCGAATTGTTACCTACTGGATTGTCACCGTATCCATCACCATCAGTGTCTGCCCATTGTGTCGCTTCATCTGGGAATGTATCTGGATTCATTCCATTTTGGTCATCTCCGTAACCGTCTCCATCCCTGTCTGTGGTCTGTGTTGGGTCATTGGGGAAATCATCGTTAAGGTCGTTGACGCCATCCATATCTGAATCCAGGTCATAGAATGTGATCTTTGTAGCCGTAGGAGTGCTTCCTACGATAAACAGTTGTCCCATAAAGGTAGAAACATATCCGACCACATCACCTGCTCCTGAATACGTTATTGTTTCAGTGAAGTTCGTCATATTAACGAGAGACAGCTTGCCTTGCTTTGCCCCGATGACATACATGTCATTGCCTTGCTCGGACATGAATGTAATTTGCTTTGAGTGCGTGAGTGACAGGCTCTGGACATTCCAAGAATCTGTATTATATTTGTAAATTGTACCTCCTGTGGTCCCTGCAAGAAGCGTACCGTTCGATGTTTCCACGAGAGTAGAAATAATCCCCGTGGAGTCAGTAAGTGTGGTCAGCAATTGTCCTGTATCGTCATGAATGTAGATTTTCTTATCATAGGATGCAAGTGCGACTCGCCCATCGGTCAGGATTTCAAAAGCGCTGATTCCTTGGGAGATTGTCGTTGTTCCAGTGCCTGTTGCGATGGAGGATGAATATTCCTCGGCCCTACGCTTTCCAGCATATTGTGCGAGCCAAAGATCACCCTGATGGTCAAATTCCGCATCGTTAACTGGGTCTGGCAGAGAGATGTTTTCAGTAATCGCCTCTGTACTCAACTGAACTACAAATGCGCCTGTTTGGTGAGACACGGTAACCAATTCGTTGGCATCATCAATACGAGCATCATTGGCATCAACGTTCAAGAAGAGACTCCATTGGGCCGAAAGAACACCGTCATTGAGAGCATTGATGCTTACATTCCCCTCGTCATCAACAGTCAAAATATTGCCGTCGTCAAGCACTGACCACAGGACAAGAGCACGATCCAATTCGTCGGTTTGTCCTGCATTTGTGATGTTTGGTAATTGAGCACCGACGTTCCCCATTGCTGCACTTTGAAGGCAGAGAATGAACACAGCAATAAGAACAGATGCGCGCTTCATGTATTACCGGTATCCATCTTATGATATGAAAAGCGCGTATGATTGTGAAGGCAAATCAAACGGTCAATCTTCGTCTTCTTCATCAAGACTTTCTGGAACCATGGTCTTTACAGGCGCCTTGCTAACTGGAGTTAGCGTCCCTTTGACCGGGCGTAAAGAAGCGGTTGGACGTCCTGCTGAAGTGGAGGGCGGGGGGCCACGTTTCTTTGCCGCCACCAAGGTTTTGCCTACAGGAGTCAGCGTAGAGGTTTTCACAGGCGTTGATGCAGGATTAAGAACACCTCGAATCGGTCGCAGCAATCTGTCTTCAAGAGTTTGATATTCTTCTTCTGATTCTTGTTGTGCTTGGATGACCTCTTCGTCGGCCTCAGCCTGTTCCATTGCGATGTCTTCTTGAGGTTTGATTTCCGCAGGCGATTGACCAATCGGTTGACGGACATTACGAACTGGAGGGACAATCGGTTGACGGACATTACGAATCGGTGGAGCCACTGGCTGTGCACCAACCAACGGTTTTGCACTTGTTGAAGGCGCCCTCATTCCACCAAGACCCAAACGCGGTTCTGGCTGCTGATTTTGTTGCCCTGCAAGTCCACGAAGTGGGCGTCCTGCTGCCGCACCAAGTCCATCGGGTCGAGCACCCAATGCAGTCGGGTCCATCGCACCGCTTCCAAATGCCGCCGGAGCTTGTCCTGAGATCGATTGCATCCACTTCTGTCGCTTTTCAGCCCGAGTATCGGTCGATTGTAAGGCGCTGAATTCTTGCTCACGGGTACGAAGTTCGGTTTCGTCCATGTCAATTTCTGATTGGATTTGTTGACTGACTGCATCGCGCATCTTTTCTTCAGCCATATCCTTGAAGGAATCCATCTTCTCTGAAAGACCCTTGAGGCGGTCTCGTATTTCGGCACGCTTCAAACCAAGTTGGCCTTCAATCTCTGCCCTGATTTGGGATTCTCGCTTACGGACATCAATAAGTGCCTTGTTGCGCATGATTTCTTCGCGCTTGTCAAGTTGGCGCTCAAGTTGAGTCGCAACTTCATCTTCCTTACGAGTCTTGAATTCACGTAGGCGCTCTTCCATTTCAACTTCCAACTCAAGTGTCGTTTCTTCTTTGAGCAGGTCAAGGTCGGTCTCATACGTGAGGCGTTCATTTCTCAACTGAGCATCAACTTCAGACATGATGGCCTTTCTTGCTGCAGCTTCTCTTGACTGGTATTCAAGATCAAGACGCTCTGTCCAATCGTTCTTATTGGCTCCATATTGTGCCTCAAGTTGTTCTCTAAGTTCTGCCTCTCGCTCATACCTATACCGAGAGAGGCGGTTCTGAATTTCTGCTTCTCTAGCATTTCGGTATGCCTGGAAATCATGTTCCATACGATGGTCGAGTTCGGCTTCAATCTCATCGTGCAATGAGCGAGATATATCTTCAACAGCCTTGCTAAATGTCAGGTCATACTTTGCCTTCAAGCGTGCCTTACGCTCTGCCAATTTAGACGATTGTTGCTCGTCCAATTGTTGTTCTATTTCCGTTCGAAGGTCACTTCGGCGTTTTGCAATTGCCAATTCTATGTCTTCTCTCATACGGTCTTCGAGATCGTCTGTTTCCTTACGCAATTGATGTTCAATATCCGATTGAAGTTGTTGAGCAATGTCTTCCTCAAGCCTTAGACTTCGGCGCTCAAATTCAACTTTGAGACGTGCTTCACGCTGCTTGAGGCGTTGACGAAGTTGTTGCTCCAATCGAGTTCGTATGCCTCTGCGCAACTGATCCTCGCGTTCAGTGAGAAGAGCTGCGTGCCCTTCCTCAAGACGCGAGACCTCTCGTTCCTCCATTTCTACAAAGCGTTCTTCCATCTCTTGAGTCAGTGTTGATTCAATGTCTCGTAACCGATGTTGCAACTCTTGATTGTATTCGAGAGAAAGGCGCTCTTTTTGAATGGAAAGACGACGTTCATGTTCGTCATGAAGTTGAGATTCAATCGTGGCCTTGATCTGTTGTTTCCTCTCTTCAAGGAGTTTATCTTGCTCGACTTCATGTTGGTCCCTTAGAGCACCGATTTGCCGGTGGAGGCGAAGGTCAAGTTCTTGACGCATTCTGGATTCTTCCATAGCAAGAGCGTCCCGTTCCATTTGCTCCAACTCCTCCTCCATGTTGCCACGAAGTTCATGTTCAAGAGCATCCAAAGTCATCTCATGTTGGGTTGCAAGGTCCTTCGCCATCGCATCCTGCATGGCATTAACGCGCTCAGTAATTGCTTGTTGACGAAGACGACGTTCTCGGCGTAAATCGGCTCGCAATCGCTCTTCTTGCCGGAATCTCGCCTGAGTTCCTAACGCCTCATCAAGACTTGGTGTTGAACTTGCAGTGAACTGGGAACGAAGGGACGCAAGCGTCACGCGTTCCGTGTTCTCTCGGCGCATCTGCGCCGCCCTTACGGCATCGTTGCCGTGGCTTTCGCTCACTGTCATTGGAATCCCATCCACTTCTTCATGGACTTCTCTTCATAGATAAGGAGCGCGACGAAACCGAGGCAATAAAGCCCTCTTTCAAGACCTAATTTCCGCGCGCCGAACGGTCATTTAGAAGCGAACTGTGAATTCTGAATCACAGGCGGGACATTCTATTTCTCGCTTTCCAGGCCGACGCTTCATGCGCAATTGCCGTTGACAACCTGGGCACGTGATCTCAACCCTCGGAACTTGTTCTGTCAAGGTAAAATAGCAGTCGCACATACCGCATTTGAGGTTTGCAGGCCTTGAATCAACTCCTGCGACAAGTACCTTGGAGCATTTTGGGCAACTGACCTTTTCTTCCATCCACTTGCGGCGCGTTACAGGGTGGTCAATGCGCACTTTTGCATCGCAAAGGGTGCAAACGATCTCACCCAATTTCATAGGCAACATGCCTTTGCATTTAGGACAGGAAAGCGGGGGTGGAGATACTTTGGATTCTATGACGAATTCTTCGGACATAAGATACACCTCGTATTCAGCTCTTCTTTGAATACAATACCAAACGTTCCGGGATGAAATTCCACGGGATATCTAAGGTCAATCCAAATTCATCCGAAAGACGAGCAATCAGTTGTTTGGCACTCACTTGATCTCGTGAACCCTCAAGATCAAGCACGATAACTTCACGGCCTTCTTCATCGATGGCTAGAGATGCCATTGTGGTGGAGATTGCAGAGGCTGCGGGAGCGGCGCTAGGAGATGGGGAAGAACGGGGGGGTGCATCAGTCACATTGAGCAATTCGGGAAGGTCCACGCGCTGATTGAGCCTCCACCAGCGGGCTCGGCCTTGGTCACGGTGATTTTCAACCAAATCAAGCGAGGCCAATTTTTTCAGATGATGGTAGAGATTGTAGCGGTCGACTCCGACTGCCTTTTGCAATTGAACGGTGCTTCGCTCTTCGGTGGTAGCCAACTCAATGTAGACTGCACGTCGCGTAGGATGGGCCAACGCGGTCGTAATTGGGTCCCCTCGCACTCGTGCCATCGTCCCACCTAATTCGCAGATTGGCTCTTAGGGTTTGAAGATGTCGCGGGAATTAAACCGAATTTGTATTCGATTTACCAGAAAAATATCGTTGTCTTAGTGAAGAAAAGGCGTCCTTTGTATCTCCAACCATGGCCCGCAGTGTTTCTTTGAGCAACGGGATTGATTGGCCATTTTTGGCAAGTCTTGCACCATTGAGAATTACAAGCAAGACCGACGCTTCATGGATGAGGACTCCGACCCAAAGCTGGTCATACCATCCCTGTACAACTGCGAAAACAAGAACGAGCGTGATAGCGACAGAGAAGAAAAGATTCTGGACAAGGGTCCTTTGGGCCTTCCGGGCAAGGTCAATCATTTCGGTAAGCATGCTGGGGTCGTCTCCGGGAATCAATACATCCGCCGCCTCAAGGTTGACCGATTCTCCAGTTCCAACGGCAACACCTACATCTGCAACAGCAAGAGCTGCAGCATCGTTGAAACCATCACCAACCATCATCGTCACATTTGATTTTGAACGATTGCGAACCCACTTCACCTTCTCTTCCGGACTTAGGCCACCATGGGCGGCTGATTCTGGAAGACCAACCGACCGAGCAAATTGAGAAACTGCTTCTTGATGGTCGCCCGATAGAATCTCAACTCGTATGTTACGGGTATTCATAGATGCTATGAGGCGGTCTGATCCCTGCCGAGTGTCATCATGGATGAAGGTCACAAGAGCGATTGCTTCGCCGTCTTTAACCAACAAACTTGCACCGTGTCCTTTCGATTGTGCTTCGGCAAATGTTGAGGCGAGGTTTTGCTCAACATTCACTCCCATTTCTTCTGCTTTATCTGGCCTAATAAAGGCAACATGAGAGCCATTGTAAACGCCTTCAACCCCAGCATCTATGTCCTTGATTTGGGCGATTTGGGCGGGCTTGACCCCTTCGGAATCGCAGTGACCCGCAATGGCAAGCGCATAGGGGTGAGAAGAACGTGCTTCAAGGCCCATCATGAGTTGTAAGGCTGAATTTTTCCGGCGTTTCTTAGCCATAACAATGGCCCCAATGGTAGGTCGCCCCGAAGTCAAGGTCCCTGTTTTATCCAAAAGAACTGAATTCACCCTTGCCATCCTCTCAAGTGCGTCGCCACCTCGGACAATAACTCCCTTATGTGCAGCATTGGACAAGGCCGCAGCGTGAGGGACTGGGGTTGCAAGAAGAAGAGCACATGGACAAGAAACTACCCAAAGTAAAAGGATGATTTTCCAATCATCTGGATAGATGAAGTACCACACTGCAAAGGCTCCGACCAATACAAATGGGACCCAAATGGCTGTGAATTTCTCAATGCCGCTCTGCAGTCGAGGTGGAGCCTCTCGGAATGAATGAACGGCATCGATCAGTCCAGAAAGGCGGGTTTGGTCTCCTACCGCAGTAACCTCACAAATCACCGGCCCACGAGCCAGCACAAGTCCTGCTTCAATCTCATCACCAATACCAACATCAACAGGTACGGATTCACCGGTAAGCGGTGCTTTGTCCAAAGCTCCTTTCCCTTCCACGACCCTGCCGTCTGCTGGAATTAATTCACCGCTGCGAATCTCAATCCTATCGCCTTTGTGAATCAGATCAATAGGAACCATTTCCGTATCTTGAGTCACTTGGTTTAATGGAGCAGATGCTGCTAAAGGGGGTTCGCTACCGGCTATCGAAAAGGAAACTCCTGAAGTTTGACCGATTGCATTTGGTTCAAGGATTAACGCGTTGTTTGTTAGTCTTCGAGCGGTACGAGGCAACCGGTCTAAGCCACCTTGCATCGCTTCACGTGCCTTGAGCAGAGCGTCTCCCTCCAAGTGGGCTGTGAACGCAACAAGAATAACGACAATCAGCGCTTCTTCCCACATCCCTAGAACCCCAGCTCCGACAACTGCTAAACTGGTAAGAACCTGGAAGCCCATTTGTCGATTACGCAGTGATGCAAGTGCTTCTTTAAACATCTGAAGACCCCCTATGAAAATACCTGGGATGGAGAGTATCCCAACAACGATATGGTTCACCTCAAACATCTCTGCCAAGATGACGATCAAGAGAATAGGTAGAGCAATACCTCCTCCAATCAACCTCCATTGGTCGGGACGTAGCCGATTTGAGCGAGCGACTGAATATTGTGGTTCTTCCCCAACAATGTGTTTCAAGGCTCTATCTCTTGCTTCAAACATTTCTTTTGATGCATTACCAACGAGTTGGAGAAGTATACGATTGTCATCACTGACTTCTGCATCAAGGACTCCGGGTTGTTGTTTGAAAAGCCGTTCCAGTTTTTGTGGAGGGAGGTTGTTTCTATGAGCAACTGAGTTCGCTCGTACTCCAACCAACTCATGATGCTCAACATCGGGGGCATGTCCAAGTGACCGTAAAACGGACGAGACTTCAGCAAGAGGGCCGTTTTCCAATTGGAGTTCGAACCGAACTTCTCCAGATGTGGCAGAAACATAGGGTGAATCCACTTGTTTCATGTTTGAAAGTGCCCCCATGGCTTTTGCAGCACAGTCTGGACAGTCCATTCCAAGCAAAGGCCAACTCACTGAAAAACTGCCTGAAAGGCTCTCAACAATGGTTGTATCAACAACTTCACCCGTCAATATTGGTTCAGATTCCTTGACTTTGGGTTCTTTCTTAGGTTTGGATTTAGGA
>PBTH01000039.1 GCA_002726495.1 Methanobacteriota archaeon
CTCGGGGGCGTAGCGGCTTACACGGCTAAGGTTCGGTTGGGCCCAATTTTTGCGACTCTTTGAAAGTCGCATAGCCACATCTCGCCAAACAGCTGCTCCGGTGTCGCGAGACTGGGCTTTCAACTGACCGATCATGTCGACCAATTGGGCGTTTGTCTTACGTTCTGGGTTACTCATTTGACTCCCTCGATGCTTAGAAGCAACTCGCCGACCGTCCCTCCCATTATGAAGCCACCGACGCGCCGAAGTATGCCGTCGCGCCGCTGTCCATCGGTTTAAGCGGGTGCAGTAAGGCGATTTTGGCTTACTTTATCACTCGAGGATGATTTCGCCTTTAGCATCCAGCAACTCAACCGTTAGGCCAGCCGCATGCGCTTGAATAATGATCTCGTCATGAAGCGTATCGGAAAAATCGTCAAGGGCGCCCAAAGCAGTGATGCCTGCAACATCGGTAAGACGGTCGATGAGGTGGTTGAGGATGCAACTCACACCATAGGCTTGCCCTGCACGGAATGCGTGGTCGGGGCTTCCGGCTTCAGGATCTTCTGCTTTCATTCTGAGCATAACCGTTTGAGAGTACGCCACCAGGGCTCCATAAATGGATTCAATGATTTGAGCTGCCTCAAGATCTCCGAGGAGCATTTGGGATTGCGCAAGGGCTGCACGAACGGCTGATTCGTACAATCCGTGGGCTCCGATAGTGTCTGAAGTTTCAATCTGCATGGCTTGGTCGATGAGGGTTTTCCAGTCTTCCATGAACAGACACATCGGCGCCACCCTTTGAAGGTTAAGGCGAATTTCGCTCTTGCTTTCGCTAGGATGGCCCTTTTCCGGGGCTTCAGGCGCTCTCAAATTTTGAAATCTGAGCCTTCGCCTTCAACGATGCCTGCTTGCCGTACTGTGCCATCGGCCGCAACGAATTGTCCGGCCTTGGTTTGGTTCTCATACAGACTTGCAATATCGACACGCTTGACCACTGACTCTTCGCCCAACGACATGGTGAGAGAGTTGGTGATGGCGTTCAAAGTTTGAATCGCTCGGTCTCGGTGAGTTGCATCGATCGTGTGCTCTGAGTATCGGGCTTCTTCAAAGATGGAAAGGAAGTCGTCCATTTGGTCGGTTGGCACCATGCTGAAAGCGGAGCGAACCGCAGCTTCGAACTCACGTGCAGTTTCGTAGACCTTCTTCATGAAGCCGTATTTCTTGAAGTGCTTCACAAGACTCTTGTAGCAGTCAAAGATTGCTGCAATATACTCGTTGCTTGCTTCAAGTTGCATCATTGCGTCGGTTAGAATACCGCGGAGTGCTTGCACTTGTCGGCGTTCCTGAACACGTTGGTAGTAAACAGCACCAGCGATCAAAAGAGACATCAATACAATCGCAAAGGCGACGAGGTTGCCAGGTGAAAGCAGTCCGTTGCCACCAAGTGCATCTCCGCCCTCCAAATAGGTGATTTCGTGCGTGATGTTGTCCGAAGATGCTGCAAAGTAGGTTGAACCTTCGTAGTACGCCGTAATTCTCCATTCACCGCTACATCCTGGAACACCATCACAGGTCAATCCAGTAAAGTCCCATGTGAAGGAAGCGATTCCCTGCTCATTCGTTCGGGATTTGTTATTTAACGAGGAAAGAACCCATTCGCTGGAATTCGTGTCAAAGTACTGGTATCCAAAGATGACTTCTTCATTTTCCACGGCAAGGTCAAGGCGATTGCGTAACAATGCGACTTCGCCATAAATTTGTTCGCCTTCGTCAACACCATTGGCGCCGGTATTGCTCCAAGTCTTCTTCACTTGGAGGTCAACACGAGAGCGGACAAGCACTTCTACATCCATAGCAGAGCCATTCAAAGCATTGGAATTGTCCTTGTCGCATCCACCCGGTACATTTCTGTCAGGCTCAAACGCAACACGGAGCATTCGGAATCCTTCCAACTTGCCTCCAGTGGTTTCAACACCTCGTAACGATGGGTTCTGGTCCGGATTAGCACTGAACCATTCGATGCTTCCATCGATGTTGCTTGTACGGATGGTAGCCAGTGGGCGAATGTTTTCTTCAGGGTCAAGGTATATGTTCAGACATTTTCCACCAACATACTGGCCGTTAGATTGTGCGAGGAAAGCGTCCACGTGGAACGATTCCTTGAGGTAGAGCACGGGGTAACGCGAGCCATTTGGAGCAACATACTGGTCCACACTTGACATGAACGGGCCAACTTCAGTAACCTGTAACGTGGAGTTAGAGAATACATCAAATTCAGTTTGGACAGTCTTGTTTTCGTAGCGATAAGCGTCGTTATTGTCGTAAGCAGAATAGGTCCCTGTACCCTTGGCCTTCCCTGCCATAACGTCGGACAAGGGGCATGTAATGTCAAAGTAGCCGTCTATGTCAGTAGTGCCCGATTGACAAGCAACCGGCCCGGTTTGGCCGTTGACCATCTCATAGTTGACACGAATGGAACGGTCAGTGAGGTTGACGCCGAGTTCATCGCGAAGCTGTCCAGTAACGATCATTGGTTTTGGAATAACTTCACCGGTCAGCGGGT
This sequence comes from Methanobacteriota archaeon, assembly GCA_002726495.1. GTDB lineage: Archaea > Thermoplasmatota > Poseidoniia > Poseidoniales > Poseidoniaceae > Poseidonia. The sequence goes on from PBTH01000039.1 coordinate 2,546, forward strand.
CTATCTCGCTCGTGTAGACAATTTGGTCATCTACGGTCATAACGGTACGGCCAATCAACGAGAATCCATTCGCGTTGTTGGTCATGATCAGACGGAAATGGTCATTTCCAGGCACTTGGAGACATGGGTCCCATGCGCCTTGAATGCCGAGGTAATTTACATCCAATTCTTGGCAACCTTCGTTTGGAAGCGTTTCTTGGAATCGCAAAATTACATTCACCGGTCCGAATCCATCCGGTAGGAAGGATTCAGGGTCGTCACGGAGCAACTGTGGGTTCAGTGGGCTGATGTTAGACTTCAAACATCCAATTGTTTCTTCTGTTTCCAAACCATCATTGTCAACGTCTCTGTCAGGTATGCCATCGCCGTTTCCATCATAGAAACATAGATGTGAGCCATCTGATTCAATTTCAGGCAATGAGACAACCCCTGCACTTGGTGCAACGGTTGCTACCACTTGGCGGTGAAGTGTGCCTTGGAAATCGCTTCCTTCAAAGATCACGTCAACCAAACCGCCGTTTGGTGCACTCGGGCCCGTTAACGCTGAGCCACCAGAGTCCCGAATACTGGTTTTGTTATCATCGGTTACTTGAGCCGTGAAATCCCATTTATCGCCTGAACGCCGTATGTTGTCTTCGGCATCAAGGACCTGCATGTAGGTTCTCGACACAACCCATACGGATTGAGAGGCTGCATTTCCTTTCAGCAGAGGGGTTCCGGGATACTCAAATTGAAGTGTGAAGTTTCCAAGGTCGTCCTGGGCAGAGATATTGAATGGAATCTCAAAGAATCCATTGTTATCGGTGTAGTTAACTCCCGTTCGTCCATCAAATGACCATGTGTAGTTAACAGGCGCGTTGCGAACCGCTTGAAGTGAGTTGTCAACAAGTTTAGCTTGGATGGTGGTGTTGGTGTTACGGTACAAGCGTGGAACTGATGTTGTCAGGAAGTCCGTTGTTCCAACAACGGTCACGTTGATGTAAGCACCCGTTGTTGCAAGGGTTGATGAATTTCCTGTGAAGTAGTAAGCGGAGTTAGCAAAGTCAACACGAAGACCATAGGTGCCTGCAGCGTATTGGCTGTACCATGACCAGTTGTAGTCAAAGGTTGCATCGCCGTCAACCATTATTGGGCGCTGTGTAAATGCTGTTTCACCAGCACCAATGAATTGCCCGTTCTTGTCAACGTCAACCTGCAATGAAACCGGATCTTGGTCCCAAGCATCGTTGGTTCTATTCGTGACCATTCCAATAACTTGCAGCGATTCACCTGTGTTCATTTCAGGAACAATCTCACAACGTACTGGACTGTTTGGGTCGTTTCTGTTCACTGGGCCACATGGTGGGAGGTCGGAATCTCCGCCGTTCACCAAGTCAATGAACCAATGTGTACCATTCGCAGCCAAGAATGGACGTAAGCTTGCCGCCTGTCCAGTAAGACTGCTTAGAACTCCGTCCCAGGATGTTGGGTACGGTTTGAACGCCGATACTGTGTTGTAATCAACACCTGCCGCATCCAAAGCCGGTTGGTGGAAGAGCGTTGCCCAATCACCAAAGGTTCCGTCGCCGTTGTTAACGGTCGCGTCGTAGTAATAGACTGGGCTTAATCCGTCGATGATCATTGTTCCCTCAATGTTCATGCGGTGCATGACACGAACGGAGAACGGATCTGCTTCATCTCCGTTCAAGTACGGGAACGGCCATTCCATTGCAAGTTCAGGAGAGACCCGAGCCACGATTTCAATGTCGCCGGCTGGAAGGCTCGTATTCGTGTAATTGTAGCGAACGATTTCGCCGGTAGAATCCAATACAACGTTGTGTTGATTTGTTTGTGCATTCCAGACAATTTCTTCGTAAGCACCTGAAATCTGGCCAACGCCGTTGTCTGCGGAGGAATTCCACTGTACTTGCTTCCAAGTACCGCTGATTCCAAGATCTTGGACGAAGGTCAAGGACGCCCATCCACTATCATCTGTGCGGTATCCGTTGTTTCCAAGTCCAGTGAAGTTGGTTGGGACAGTGAAGTTTCCAAAGAGTCCTCCAAAGATAGAGAATGTAATCGGTGAGTTCTTGACTCGGTTGTCAAACAATCCGCGGTCCCAATCTGCAGCATAGTGAGCCTTGAAATCCAACCAGAACGGTTGTTCATCGCTTCTGAAGTAAGTCCACGCATTGTAATCAACGGTGAGGTTTGCTTCTGCGCCAACATAGTAGGATTGAGATTGGTTGCCGTTGAAGGCAAACATCTCGGTCACTTCTGCATACACTCTGTAAGTCGTGTTATCTCCAACAGTCAAATCCTCTGGATAGAGGAATTGTCCTACGCTGAAGTTGCCTCCGGCATTTGTAAGGACGTCTACGGTCTCAATCGCTGTCGTGTTGTTGTCCGTCCACTCAATATGGACTTGAACTGGTAATTGAGGCGCGGATTCAACAACTCCTGTGATTGGGTTAAGCCAATCAACGTGTCCTGAGAAAATCGTTGGACTCTGGGCATCAAGCCAAAGGTTGTCCGGTAGATTCAACGTAATGAAGGTAGGAGACTTGTCGTCTGCATCTAGAATTCCATCGTTGTCGTGGTCCCAATCGGACGAAAGGTCAACATTCTCAATTTGGTCCCAATCTGGGTCGGCGCGAGAATCGTTGTCGTCGTCGTTGTCAATGGCGTCGGGCCCCGTTCCAGGGTCCGATGGATTGGCTATGCCTTCTCCGTCGCCGAAGTCGTCGTGATCCCATGGATTCGTTGAGTTGCGGTCAAATCGTGTTGGCCAAAGCAGAACCTCGTCTTCGTCGTTCATTCCGTCTTCATCGTCGTCTTCATCGATATCGTCGCGAATGTTGTCGTTGTCGTGATCGAACGGAGCTGTGATACTGACGAGAAGTTCGTCGGTATTGGTCAGGCCATCCGCATCCCAATCGTTGCTTTTCCAGTTAACGATTCCGTCGTTATCTGTATCAAAAGTTGACTGCTCTTCTCCCCAGAAACAGTTGGCAAGGAGTTCTTGGTCGATATCCAATCTACCATCGTTATCGTCATCAGGGTCTTCACCATCCGGGATTCCGTCGTTATCGTTATCAACGTCGTAAATACTTGGGTTGCGAAGTCCTTGTGACATGATCCCTTGGTCCCAAACTGCTTGGAAGAATCCATCATCGTCCGCATCTGCATCGTTTCCATCATCGTCGTTGTCAACACAATTGGCCCCTTGGAAGAAGTTGCCATTGTTTTGGCCGGTATCGTCATCAAGGTCGAAGTTGCTATCAATTTCAAAGAAATCCCAAATTCCGTCGTTATCGTCATCGACGTCATACCAATCGTAAATGGAATCATAATCGTCGTCGAGGTCAATCGTTGAATTGGTAAAGTCGCCATCAATATCCCCATCTACGTCGTTCTTGTCCAAATCGGCCCCGAGCTCATCGGGGAAATCGGCCTCTGGTCCATTGTCCGTATTCCATTGCCAAAGCCCCGTCGCAAGGCCAATCCATGTGACATATGCATCGCGGTTATCCGACATTTGCACATACGTCAAACCTGAGTCAATATTGCCGTCGCCACCGAAGTCGTAGTGATAACATCCGCCCTGTGCACCAGGAGTACAACTCCAGTTGCCAGATGGCCCGCCAGCTGTTGGTCCTTGGTCAAAGTTGGCGTCGGCGCGTGTTGAGTAGGGGGCGCCGAATTGTGCATTGACACCATTGAGTGGCATCTTGTATGCGAGAGCGTATGTATAGCCGCAAACAAATCCTTGAGCGAGGTTACCGGCAGTCCATCCACAAACAGAAAGATTGTAGCTTCCGCCCATCTTAATGTCGTGAACATCGAGGACGCCGTCATTGCCTTCGTCTTGGTCCCACCAATCCGGCATTCCGTCAGCATCTTGGTCCACGTCCAATCCATTGATGAGAGAGTCTCCGTCCGAGTCAATATCCCATTCATTACCACCGTTATATGGGGACCAGCGGGCAAAGAAGAACCAGTAAAATTCTGGAACCGTTCCTGGAGTCACAGGGGTCGTGGTTGCATCGTATCCGTTGTAGTCAAGAACGACTTCAGCGAACGGATAGTGTTGGAACACCATGTTCCAATGGTCGGTGGAGTTTGTTCCGTAAAGTTGTCCGTCGTTGCTTCCGTCAAGAGCGCCTCCATCGTCAACTGGATAGTATGGGCTGCCAAAGGAATCGGTTGCATCGTAATCAAGAACTCCACAATTTCCATCGTCGGGGTCGTAAAGATCGGATATACCGTCGTTATCGTCGTCCCAATCAATACTGTTTTCCAGACCATCTCCGTCAATATCCGAATCGACGTCATTTGGCCCATCATCACGGTAAAGAGCCCCGTTGATGGTGTGCAAGTCATTGTCATTATCAAGATCGCAATCCCAGTCAATGTCAAGAAGGTCAATGATTCCGTCGTTATCATCGTCCACATCGTCCCAGTTCTCAATTCCATCACCGTCCCAATCGTTGAATTGGGAGAAGGAGGCGCGTCGTGTTTGGCATTTCGGGTCAGGATTAACGGGGTTGGGGTTTGCTAGTGTTGGGCAGTTCCAAGTTGCGACAATGGCATTGTCGTCAAGAGGGAAGGAGTCGTTTTCATTGTCGATGTTGTCGTTGTCAATATCATAAGGGATATCTGCTCCTCCAACTGCAAAGTTGCCAAGATTGTCAGGGGATTGGGTGCCGCCCATGTCTGTGTCCAACCAGTCATAGATTCCGTTGTAGTTTTGATCGAACGGTCGGCGCAGGTCATCGTCAAGATCGCTGTCATAATCCATCTCACAATCAATGACGCCATCGCCGTCATTATCGGCGCCGGGAATATGGAAAATGGTTGTAGAAATGGATGCTACGTCGATCGTTGCACCTGAATTACCACCGGAAATAATGATGATATCGCCGACTGAAAATCCTCGGCCGCCGTCATCTACAGAAACTGATGTTACCGCACCTGCGGTTGCAACAATGTCAACGAAGAGGTCGGTTCCCGCTCCGCTAGCGGGAACATTGTTCGCGGTGATGTATCCTTGGCCACCTTGCAATGAAGCGGCCTCAAATCCAGTAACGGCACCATTCATTGAACGTGTGTAATCGCCCATCTGATCGTTGTTGGTATCGATTTCAATGCATGTGTCGGGGATTCCGTCGTTATCGTCGTCAGGGTCCACCATGTCCAAAATTCCGTCGTTGTCATCGTCCGTGTCAGCACTGTCAGGGGTGCCGTCGTTGTCGTTGTCAGGGTCAAGGAAGTTGGGCGAACCATCGTCATCCAAATCTCCATCGACGATGGTTGTGAAGGCGGGGGTGCCTTGGGCGCCTTGTGATTGGAAACCTGATGCTGATGCGCCAGGGGCATTGACACGGTTCCTTTCCCAATCAACATAGTCTACGCCACCGGAGTAGGCGCGGTATTCGTTGAATACCCATGTGCGGGCTGCTGAATAATTGAGATCGTCGCTTGTACTCGCCTGAGCTGCTGCGACCATGGTGTCGGTGTTGCTGGCGTCGTAGGGGTGGGCGTCGTTAACGTCGAGCACGCCATCGTTGTCGTCGTCGGTATCAAAGTAATCAGGAGTTCCATCGGAATCAAGGTCACAGGGCCATGTAAATTGGTCGATTCGGCCATCGTTATCGTCGTCTTCGTCGTAACGTCCGGCGCCAGCCCCGTCGCTGTCTTCATCGGTTACACCATCGTTGTCGTGATCCATTGGGTTTTGGTCAGCGAGGTAGAAGTCGCCAACCACTCCAATGTTATCGTAATAATGCTCAATATTAGCATCAAGATAACGGTCTGTTGACACGTTTCGAGGGTCGAGTCCAAGGGCTTCAAGTGCATCATAATCGATCGGGCCCTCGAGAATTCCGTCGTTGTCATCGTCCCAATCATCGACGTCAAGAATTCCGTCGTTGTCATGGTCGTACGGGTCTGTACCATAGCAGCCATCAAATCGCTCTAGAAGGTCGTAAATCCCATCATTATCGTCGTCCAAATCATTCAAGTCGTCCACTCCATCATTGTCGTGGTCTCCCTGATTGGTCTCCTCAAGCATGGGGGCGTAAAGAGGAATGGCTGCTTCAAGTACTGCCAAGTCAATAATAATCCCAGATGAAACTCCGGGGTCGGACCACATCATGTTCGAGAGCGCCTCGTGGAGAAGGTCGTTGCCTCCATCATGGGCTCCATTCCATCCGCCTTGGCCTCCTTGATCGGTCGATTGAGCAATGCTTAGGCCCACGCTATCGCCTTGAACAAAGCGTGTTGCAGGTTCTGCCTCTTCAACATCGCTTATTGCTTGGACAAAAGCCAGTAAGCTACTGGTTAGCATCAAAAATACAATTACTACCGCCATGGACAACCGTTGGCGTTCTTCAATCTGTTTTGTTTCTAGTCTTGAGAGCATGTGGACACCTCGTAATCATTCCCCGACCGAAGTACCCTATTTGAAAGGCATGGCGCGAGTGGCCGTTTGAGTATCACACAAAGGTATGCGTATCATTTGCAAGAAAGGGGGGGAGGTGCCCCAGGGCCGAGGCCCTAAGACACCTGCTGTACCCGACTCTGGTGAGTCGGTTCTTTGACAGACCGTTGGTTCACGTCAGTTTCAGAATTCGTAGATATCAAGGATGCCGTCGTTATCGTCGTCGTCATCCTCGTGATCATCGAGTCCATCATTGTCGGAATCAAATTGACCCGTAAGGGAGTTTCCGTCGTTGACTTCAAACCAGTCCATGAGGCCGTCGTTGTCGTCATCGTTATCGGTAAGATCCCAGATACCATCGTTGTCGTGGTCGTAGCGGTATTGCCCAGTAGCGCCGTCGGCTTCGTCAACATCCAAGATGTCGTCGTTGTCGTCGTCGGGGTCCTCGGCGTCATCGAGCCCATCGTTGTCGTGGTCTCGTGACATATCTTCGCCCAAGTCGCTGATATCATTTCGGTTGTCAATGCCATCGTTGTCGATGTCGAGGTCGACTGAATCGGAGATTCCGTCGTTGTCGTGGTCGTAGATGTTGGTGTTGGGGTCGCCGTCGTTGACTTCCTCGCTGTCCAGAATTCCGTCGCCGTCATCATCGTCATCTTCAGCATCATCTGTGCCGTCGTTGTCGTGATCCATTGGAGACTCATCAATTGAATCGGGGATTCCGTCGTTGTCGTCGTCGTTGTCCACATCGTTAGGGATTCCGTCGCCGTCGTTGTCGTTTTCTCCGTTCTCAGCTTGGTTATCGAGCTGCTGGCCTTGTTGCTGTTCGGATTGCTGGCCTTGTTGACCTTGCTGTCCGTTTTGCGTCTGACCTTGCTGCTGCTCGTTTTGTCCGTTCTGGTTTTGTCCATTCTGGTCTTGGCTGGTTTGGTCACCTTGCTGGCCGCCTTGTTCGCCGCCCTGCTGTTGCTGACCTTGTCCATTGTCTTGTTGTTGACCTTGCTGGCCTTGTTGACCTTGCTGGCCTTGTTGACCTTGCTGGCCTTGTTGACCTTGCTGGCCTTGTTGACCTTGCTGGC
>PBTH01000040.1 GCA_002726495.1 Methanobacteriota archaeon
CAGCAGTAACGACAGTGATAGGTTTCATTTCTCTTGTATTTACTCCGATGGCGCCGATTCAAACGGTTGGTATTGCCTTGTCTGCAGGTATCGTAATCGTCTACATTCTCACCATGTTCATGGTTCCAAACCTTACCCTGATTCTTGACTTGAAAAAGCCAAAACATCCTCCATTGAAAGCATTTGATGTGCTTGTTGAAGTGCCTATAAAGTACAACAAAGGAGTCATTGGAGTATTTCTTCTCCTCATCCTTTTGTCTGCAACGGTAGGCCAAGCCAATGTTGAAGAAAATATTGACCTGCTCGGTATGGCTCCTGAGGGAGAATCTCCAGTTGTCAAAATGAAACAATACAGCAAAGAATTCGAGGCAGGTCAAGTTGGTATGGTACTCATCAACGCTAACGTTAGCGGTGACATTCGAGACGGTGACCCGTCAAATGATGACCCAGCAGCCATGCTCAAGAAAATTGATAATTTAGAATCCAAACTTAACGGAATTGAGAACACAACCGCTGTATCCGTTGTCTTTTTGATGAAATCCTCCGGTGTTAAAGCGAGCGCTTCTGGTGAGCAAGCGAATACCTTCATTCAAGAAACACCTTGCATTATCGCACAAGAGCAATGCGATGATTTCAAGGATTTATCCGAAGTCCTGTTGGGCAATAACCTCGCCATAAACACCTCGTTTTGGGACCTGCTGACAGATCCGAGTGAATACGGTCTGCCTGGTTCGAGACAAACACAAATTTTCCTCCTTGACGTGTTTTATGCATCCTTGACAAAAGAAACGCGTGAAATCTTTGTCAGTGATGATTTCAGCCGTTCCCTCATCTACGTTGATATGCCGTTTATTCCGGTTGCAGACACGGCCCGAAGCGTCGAAGTTGTCAACCAAAATACGGATTCGTTCAGGGGTGATTTTGGTGAAACTGCTGAAGACTTGACGGGTGTTGCGGCTACTGCTATTGAAGTCAACAGATTAATTGTCGGCTCACAATGGACTTCGCTTGGATTTGCTATTATTTTGACCTTGATCACTTTGGCCATTGTATTCAAAGACATCAGGTACTCAATATGGACCACTTCTCCAGTTATCGCGACGGTTGCCCTTCAGTGGCTGGTGATGTGGAGAATGGATGTGCCTCTGTCTTTGGTCACGGTAATGATCGGCTCAATCTTGGTCGGTGTTGGAGTTGACTTTTCAATTCACATTGCGAATCGTATTCGTGAATTGGGTGGGGGTATTCAGGCCATACGTAGTGCAGCAGTTGGAACTGGAATGTCACTCTTTGAGGCTGCGGTCGTCACTTCATTGGGTATGTTTGCAGCCTATGACATTCCGATTCCTGAAATCCGTCCGTTCATCACAGTGATTCTGATTCTTCTTTGGGTTGCTGCCGCGAGTGCACTCATTCTATTGCCTGCGATCTTCGTAACCCTCGAGAAAATGGGTATCGGAGCTGTTGGAGGCGCCAATGGTATGGCAAGACGCCTCGGTTTAGTCGAGGATATGACACATCGTCTTGATGATGTAATGGATGCATCACTTGTCGATGATGTCATTGATGTTTGGTGAGCGAGCATTCCATAGACTTCCTCTTCCACGGCATGTCATGAACTACTGGCTGATGAAGTCTGAGCCGCATGTCTATCCCTATGAGCAACTTGTTGAGGACGGTCAAACACACTGGGATGGTGTGCGTAATTATCAGGCCAGAAATACCATGCGTGATTCAATGAAAGTCGGTGACTTGGTACTTTTTTACCACTCCAATACGAAACCTCCTCATGTTGCTGGTGTTGCAAAAGTAGTCAGGGAAGGCTATCCTGATTTCACGTCATGGGATGCCAACGGTCATTATTTTGACCCAAAGTCCTCTCCTGATTCCCCTCGTTGGTTTATGGTTGACATCGCACCAGTTCTCGGATTTTCAGCGATTGTGAGTCTGCCGGACATGAAGGGAAATCCAAATCTTGAGGGCATGCCTCTTCTTCGTAAAGGGCAACGACTTTCCGTGCAGACTGTTGATGAGGTTTACTTCCAGGAAGTTCTTGCGATGGGCGGACATTCCATTGAGGATGTTCATCCTTAAGCACTGAAAGTTGAAAGAACGAGGCGATGTAGGGAGGATGAATCGCATGTCCGGGCAGGTACCAGTCTCCAAAAGAGCATCAAGTATTGAATACGCTATTCGCGATGTTGTGGTCCCCGCGACGAAACTTGAAAAAGAGGGTCATCACATCATCAAATTAAACATCGGCGATCCAATCGCCTATCCTGGATTGCCAACGCCCCAACACATGGTTGATGCTTATGCTCAAGCACTGCAAGATGGTAAAAATGGTTATTCTCCGTCCTATGGGTTGCCTGAGTTGAGAGAAGCCATCGCTAGTGACGAACGGCAAAAGGGATGGGATGCAACACCCGAGGACATCTATGTATGTCATGGGGTTACAGAAGCGCTCCAAATCATTTTTGCTGCAGTTCTTGAAGAGGGGACTAAAGTTCTCGCCCCCGGGCCGCATTATCCACCATACATGGCCTACCCGCAAATGTATGGGGCGACTACGGTTGAATACAAACTCCAACATCTTGACGGATGGGGATTGGATTTTGATGATATTGAGCGGAAAATGGACGATGATGTACGATTGTTGGTCCTTATCAATCCTAACAACCCTTGTGGTACCGTTTGTGGAGCTGAAGATGTTGACCGTCTGTTGGAAATTGCTTCAAAATATCCAAACTGTGTGATTGTTGCCGATGAAATATATGATGGTCTGGATTTTACAGGGAAGCACGTCTCTGTTGCAAGCAGAAATACATCACAACCTGTCATTGTACTCAACGGTGTTTCAAAGGTCTACTATGCACCAGGGTGGCGAATTGGTTACATGGCGTTTCACGATCCGATGGGGCGAATGGACCTCCTAAGAGACGGCATCGAGCGTCTTCTAAGGTCCCGATTATGTGCTTCAACTCCAGCCCAGATAGGATTCCTTGCTGGACTCACGGGTGATAAATCGTGGATGGATGAATATCGTTCAAAAGTAGAATCTCAGCGAAATTATTGTATTGAACGAATCAATGCCATGGATGGTGTTGAAGTGGAATCTCCAGGTGGTGCATTCTACATGTTTGTTCGGCTCACTGATGAAAGATGGGCCAATGCAGACAAGGAATTTGTATTGGATTTACTTCATCAAGAACATGTATTGCTCGTTCATGGAAGCGGTTTCTCACCCGAACTCGGAAAGGGCCATATCCGATTGGTCTATTTACCAAATATTGAGGTCCTTAAAGAGGCATTTGACCGTATTGATCGCTTCCTTATACAAAGTAGAATTTGATTGAACCCGTAGCGGAAGACTTGATGAAGCGATTCTCCACCCACCTACCATGCGGAGGAATGGATTCGTCAATGCTTGGGCGTTTCTCTGCCTTATTTTGGTTCTTTTTTTACCAAATGTTTCGGCAGTTTCTGTACAACAAACGGCTGGCTTTTCGATGGGACTACTTTGGCCCTTATTGCTGGCTTTGCTGGTTGCATTCATGGTGCGCCGGTGGTTCATTCCTCAACAATTGAAGAATCTCCAAGTAGCGTTTGAGATCGATGATGACTTGTACGAAGTTCACCGAATCACGAAAACGCTAAGGGATTCACGGCGTCTCCTGAAGGAAGGTTTTGTTGGGTACGGGGTCCTTCTGTACATGATGGGGTTAACAGGTGTATTGCTTCTCATAGCAGAATTGTTGTTTGACCCTGAAAATTTCTATCAGTTCAATTTGTACTTGATTGCTCTGTTGGTGTTAATACCCGTCATTATCTCTCCATGGGAGACACTTAACGGTCAGATTTTAGGTCGTAGAAGCAGAGAAGTGAAAGCCTCGGCTTTTCAAGGTCTTTTACGCCGCCTAATAACGATGGCTCTTTTGATCATCATTACATTGATTGTTATCGTCTATGGTTACAGTATCAACGGTTCAATTACGCCCACATGGCTTGCCTTTGCAATGTTGACATTCATGGCACCAACAATCTTTGCCTACGGCCGAATTATGGGGGCATCTTGGAACATGCTACTGATCAGCAAGTGGCGAACATTTCGGGGAAGACCTAATCCGATTGACCCTGTCATTCCTTCCTTTATTGGCCGTACATTTTCATTCATCCTCGTTCTGTTCTTACTTACCATGCCGATCACAGCGATCAATGGTATTGTAACAGTGCTGTATGTCATGACGAAATCACCGACGAATGCAGAAGAGATTTTGAACTATGGTGGAATCATTGGCCACTCAATATTTGTGAGAATTGATTTGATTTCTGAAATTTTGTTTCACTGGGAATTCATCAAGGCCCTTCCGCAATTTTTGTCTCTTTATCTAACGATGAACATCGCCATTGTCGGACTGGCGTTTATTTTTGAGTTGACTCGTAACCTGATTCTTGGTGGACAAACATTTGGTGGATTGTTCGGTGTAACACTTGATACTCCTCGGGAGATTCGCACAGAAAAATCCGCACAAGCACGACAACTCATCTTCGCCTTTGCAGGATTTTCCGGATACACAGTATTGCTTCTTGTATTGGTATGTTACAAAGAATTTGGATCATTGATGCCAATGACCACATGGCTTGAAGGTCGAGGCTTCAATGAGGAAATGCGGTTGTTGACAGTCTGGCTTTTCATCGCAGTAGGCCAAGCAGTTTTCATGCTAACTTGGATACTCTCCATTATTCGTTTTAGTTCCTTACGTCACTTACGCTTTGACTTGAATCCAGATGAGCGCCGAGAAGGTGCGGTTAAAGTTGAAGGAGGCGACCGTCTTCAGCAATTGGTTGAAAATGCGGCCTTTAACGAGGATATTGATTTGCTAATTCGTGTACAAACTCACGACTTCCCAGGCGATCAAGGCTTGATTCGTCAAGAACAATCACGAGCATCAATGTGGGAAAAAGCACTGCGAGGTCTATGGCCTGAAGCCATTGAAGAGGGTCGAAAGTTACTCGCTCAAGCAGGTGGTGATGATGATGAAGCACGGATGATTATTGCAACCGGTTACATGGCACTCCGACGTCTTGATGCGGCCCGTGAAGCCCTGCACGGCCTTCAGCAACCCGAAGGATACGATGAGCCTGAACTTCTTTCCTTCATTTGTGAATGGCTTGACCCATGGCAGGGCAGGGTGTCTGAGGACGATTTGTGGGACTGGGAAAACAATTCTGTAATTGACCATTTGCAAATGCTCCAAAACATGATGCGCTATTGGAAACCACAACCCAAGGATTTGTCGATGCACAAAGACCGTGTTTCCTTGGTGGGTCAATTGTCAATGGTCGCCCTTCTTCGTGCCCAGCGTAAGTATGATGATGCGTTGGAAATGGCTCTTACACTTGTTAGGCAAGACCCAACGGGTGTTCGCCCAAGAATTGCAGTTTCACTGTGCTTGCTGGATACCGGCGAATGGCATGATGCAAGATCTGTGCTGGATGAACTCATTAAGAGCGATTCAAAAGACCCCCGAGTCATGGCGCTTGCGGTCATCTTTGGATACGGTAAAAAGGGCAAAGAATTCCTGGAAGTATCCCTCATCCTTGCCGATGAAAAAGCAAAGAGGCAATGGGTCGATAAAGCACCAGTTAATCCATTCGCAGGTTTGGCGGTAAAAGGTGGTCTCGATGAGGCCGTTACAGCCAATGTGATGGTTGCAGCGCATGAGGCAACTCGCCATGTCATGCCTCCTCGTTTTTCTTCCAGTCCTCTTTCAATTATCTTCACCTTTTTTGTGATGGTGCCTCTGTGGTTTGTTCTCAGCATCCTCACCTACCAAGAAGTTGGTAAAAATGAAGGTTCGGCATTGTTGGTTGTCTTGCTATTCCTGCACTACAGTTACAGAAGATTTTTGAGACAGCAAGAACAGTTGATCAAACACCGTGACCAGCGTGGAATGATGAAGTATGTTCGACGCATGAAACGTTTCAAAGCGACACCTAATGAAAGCAACATCCCTATTGGAAATCACCTTTTGTTATCGGGCATTTTGGTCTCGGTGAATGGAGTTGTACTCGATATTGGTATGCCTGCTTGGCTTCACGCCCGCTTGCCTAAAGAGTCCGAGAAGAAGATCAAAGGGCGTCTCAAGAGAAGAGCAGTATCGATCACAAAGGGTCGTCCACCGCGTACACAGCCGCTGGGCAAGGCATGGTGGCTGAAGCGTCCAAAGGAACACGATGAATCTGGTCCAATGCTCGAGCGGTTTATTGGTCCAGTTGCTTACCGTGGTCGAACAAATTATATTCAGAAAAAGAGCCCAAATCGTCTCAATGCTGCGGCACAAGGTAAAGAAGAGGAAATGTTCGAAAAGCGTTTTGTCCCTCGAAACACAATTCGCAGCGAACGTTCAACCCCAGGAGGCACCCCCAACCGCCGACCTGGCCAAATGTGAGCTCATCTCACTGAGATGCTTCTAGCAATCAATTCAAAGACCGTGTCCGTCGTGGAATCGCCATGAGCAAATCACGAGGTGCATGGACCCCATCCGAACAGCATTTGTCAAACGGACAGACAGTTATGGATGCTGTGAAATCAAGCGGCCAGCTTTATCGAAACGGCCTTGGCATGATCGCCTCCGAGAACATCGTATCTCCGATGGTACAAGATATTGTATCAAGTGACCTTCATGGCCGATACGCGGAAGGATTACCTGGTAAACGATATTATCAGGGATGCGATGATTTTGATACAATTGAATCACTCGGAATACATCTAGCTAAATCTGTATTTAATGCACCTTTCGCAAATATCCAGTCTGTTTCAGGAACGGTCAGTAATATCGGTGCACTGAAGGCCTTGGCGAAACCAGGAGATTCAATCACGGCAGTTTCAACTGCCGATGGCGGACATATCTCGCATGCCAGAATGGGTGCTGTTGGATTACGAGATCTCAACTTGACAACTTATCCATGGGATGAAGAGCGTATGGAGCCAGATGTTGATGCCGCCTGTAAGGTAATTCGCCAGGTAAAACCAAAAATTGCATTATTCGGCCAATCCGTATTTCTTTTCCCCACTCCTTTGAAAGAAATGGCCGATGCTGCTAAGGAAGTTGGTGCAAAAGTCATGTATGATGGCGCCCATGTTTTGGGTCTCATCGCAGGTGGGGAATTTCAAGACCCACTTCGAGAGGGTGCGGATGTTATGACCGGTTCAAGCCACAAGACATTCCCCGGTCCGCAAGGAGGATTTCTTCTTTCCTCTTCTGAAGATGAAACATTCCAAAAGCGATTGAACACTGCTATGTTTCCGGGAGTTTGCTCATCCTATCACCTTCACCATGTGGCTGGAAAAGTAATGGCTTTAGCAGAATTTCAAGAATACGGTGCATCGTATGCTCGCGACACGGTTCAAAATGCGAAGGCATTTGCGCAGGCTTTGGCTTCCGAAGGGTTTGATGTATTGGCTGAAAGCAGAGGTTATACAGCCTCGCATCAGGTTCTCACTCGTCACGGCGATACAGATTCTGGGGCAGGGGCAAAGGCTGCTAAATTGCTTGAAGATGGAGGTATTATCACCAACATGAACATGCTTCCTGGAGATACAAAGGCCATGACACCATCGGGACTGCGTCTGGGAGTGCAAGAATTAACACGGGTAGGTTTTGCACCCGACGATATGCAGGACGTCGCGCGATTTTATGCGCGAATTCTGATCCACAACGAGGATCCAGCCTCGGTTCGTAAGGATGTCAAAGAGATGAAATCTCAATTTCAAACAATTCGCTATTGCTTTAACGAGGACGGCCGTACCGGTTACCCGTTGTGAGGTGAAAACCAATGGCGAATGAATTGCCAATCAACCAATTCGAGGTAAGGTCTACGAATACGGGCCTACTTGTTGATGAAACAGGCACCGGACTCATGCTCATTAGCGTGAACGAATTTCAGCAGTGGTGGCGTTCCCTTGAATCGTCGTTTCAATCACCTATTGGTCGTAAATTAATCTACGCAGCGAGTGACGATGAGGAGTACTTTTTGGCAACCAATCCATCGTATAACATTCCAAAATGGTTCGGCAAAAAAAAGATTGTACAAGCGATGGGTCTTCGTTGGACTTCAATGGGGTGGGGGCTTCATTTCCCCGATACGAGAAGAATTCAATCCCCTTGTCACGATTCACTCAGTACTGGAATCGGCTTGGCTCACCACGAGCATGTTGAACAACAAAGATATCGCATGGAATGGAGGCAAATCAATTCGGACTTGATTGAAATGGACTTCACCAACCGGGCAGAAAATATTCCAATCGCACCACCGGCTCCATCTCCTGAATGGGCTTCTCCAGTGGACCTTACAGACATTCATACACATCCTATTGAACATGAATTTGAACCGCGAAGTTTTGGTTTTTTTTGGGGGCAACAGCGCTCAATATTCTTGCCAATTTCCATCCTCCATCGTCTCTTTGATTCCATTATCGGAAGGCCGTTTAATTCAGAACAACATTATCGCGAGGGTATTCAAGTGACTGGGATTTCTGAACAATCCTCTCTGTTGTTCCTCACATTGGTTCAATCGTCTGCTGCTATGTTTCAATCCTCTGATTATTCCATTTTCTTACAGAATCAAGGTGACTGGGAATCTCACATTCAACACAACGTCATCTCTCGTGGTTGTGGACATGTGACAGTTGACGATTTTTCCTTGGAAGATGGTCCATCTTCATGCATGACTGTACATTCCCCTCTCCCCACATTTGCGGTTGGTTTATTGGTCAGTATGTGGGAGAGAGCCCATGGTTCACCCTGTATTTGTGATGTTGAAATAATTCCCAACTCGCTCAAGATTCACCTTCGCCCGCGTTCGGTAGAATACATCTAAAAAATATCACGCATGGTCCTATTTGGTTTCAATTTGTATACTCATCTTTGGTCAAGGACTATAACCGATACAGAGACTCGGAAGACTTGCACAGATGTGCGGGGTATGTCAAATGAGCTTATCACACAACCAAATGGCCTATGTTGCAATCGTTTCTACAATGATTTTTGGCTCCCTCTTCGTGGGTGTTTCTGGGTTTTTCCAGACGAGTGAAGACATTGGTGGATTTGAGAGTGCAGTCGAAGAAGATATTCGTGGAGACACCGTTCCTATTGCAGATTCAAAAGATAGTGATGAGGACGGTTTGTCCGATAAACTTGAGGAAACTCAGTACGGTACCGATCCAAATGATAAGGATACGGATAACGACGGTATGGAAGACGGTTGGGAAGTTCAACACGGGCTCAATCCCCTGGATAATGGAGAATCTGAAGATTTAGAAGTGGATCCAACTCAAAACAGCGAAACTGAAGATGCTACCATTGAAAACGAAACAGATTCATGGCCAGACCCAAATCAAGGCCCTACTGGAGACCCAGACCGTGACGGTCTTACCAACCAGGCAGAGCAAGACTTAGGCACCGACCCTCAACGAGCAGACACAGACAACGATGGACTCAACGACCGATGGGAGTCCATGTACACCATGACTGTTCAA
>PBTH01000041.1 GCA_002726495.1 Methanobacteriota archaeon
CATGGTAGCATCTCCATCGCTCTCGAAAAAGGATTGTGAATCTTGGAATTGGTAATGGTTTGCACCAAGGAGGTGCATCCACTGCCAGCCAAAACCACCCGCGGTCTCGACCCGCAACATCGTGTCGGTTGAAGGTGCGACTTCATCCACCGTCCCAGTGATGAACAATGCAGTATTTGGACGGGGGAACACTGGATTGAACTGGCTATTAAACCAATTTTCATCACCATCAAAACTGTCTAAATTTAGTCCCAATCCAAAAAGGCTACGAGGCGGTTGAAGTGTTGACGCACGTTGTGATTGATTGAAGTACGGAACGGCAACATATGCTGCAGCTGCACCTTTTCCGTGACCGCCAATGCCCCAATGGTCAAGGTCAATATTACCTGCGCTGCCCATGACATGAAGGTTGGTTTGATTTTGTTCACCCATGACTTCGGCGATGTCAGTGATCAACTGAAGCGTTTCTTCAACATCTGTTTCGTCTTGGAGCGGTTGGGTAACGACCACGATGAACCCTCGCTTGACCAATTCACTGACAAAGAGCATGTAAGAATCCAAACTCTCTCCTGAATCGCCGATAAACACTGTCCAAGAGAACGGTCCATTTCCAGCCATATCCTTGTCTTCACCATCAAACATGGCCGGATAAACCATCCTCACTTCGGGTGAAAATACCCCATCCAAGCGAAATTCGGTAAAGCCAACAGGAAAATCAACGCCGTCATGACGGTCTTCGAAATCTTGGTTTTCAACCAATAAAGCAGAGCACGGAGATGCAAAAAGCAGCAACGAGAGCAATACGCCGAGGGCTCGTTGTGAAATGAATGGCATCATGCTCACAACGTTCTCTGTATTCACTACCCCTTAGAGGCTTCGTCATCATGCGTATTGAGAGAGCGTAGTTTCTGCTACAACCAGACGATTCAAAAGCAAATCAAGCGATGGTAGGTCGTCAATTCTCTCCGGCGCCCAAAGTTGGCCCCAACATGCCAAATGTTGCGCAACGAGAAGCCAGCGTCCATCGAGAGGAGTCGATGCCATGGCGTCAATTCGTTCCTCAAGCGCGCCTTCCATTTGCCCATAGGCGGCATGGAGGACAATATCGGCTTCAAAAGAGGGGGTGGTCCCGTCAAAATTGACAATAACATCTGGTGATTGTTCGGTAAGGGATTTGCTCCAAGGGCCATCGCCAAGTTCTCTACGACCGCCAAGAATGCAAATGAGTCCACCATGTTGAGACCAAGCCTTGGCCGTTGAACGGGCAGCTCCCCCTCCACCAACAAGACCGAGAACACTACCTTCAGGGACGTAGCCATGATGATTCATGACGTCGCAAACACCTGCCCCATCAAGGCCCGCACTCCACCAACCTTTTCCATCCCATCGTAAGGCATTGATACTCTTTATTTCTCTTGACCCATCTATGGAAACAACAGCTTCTGAGTCCAACTGATGTTTGAGTGGATGAGTGAGGTTCATCCATATTTCATCATCAAACATGCGAGTCGGAAGCACATTGGAATTTTTTGTCCGCGAGAAAAGAGGTGAACCTTCTCCTTTTGCACCAAGGGTTGAAGCAGGAATCTTCACCTCCCTTGCTGCAATGACTGCCTTTTCCAGTAATGCTGTGGTCCTGAATTTACCAAACACGGCTTGAGTGAGGGCCCATTCCAACGGATTGGGGACCGAACCTGCATACCCCCACGCCAAGGCATCGGAGATGATTGAAACATCAACAAGTTCAATCTTGAGACTCCTTGTTCGGTTAACGATACCAAGATGGTCGCACATCAATGCCATCAATAACGGAGAGAGGCTATGGGTGATTGGCGAACCCGCAATACCGTATCGGATTTCGCCCATGAACGGCCCATAACCGTCGCTCATTTCAACTCATTCCTGTCGTTGCACCATATTCCAAAAGGCTGCAAAAGCGGGAGAAGATTAAAAGGGGAGTTTGTTGTGAAAAAAAAACATGGACAACCTTGTCATGCAAGCCAACAAGCAATCCAAGTTTGGACAAATGATGTTTGGGCTACTCAGCATATATCTGTCATTGGCCAGTTACAAAGCATTTGATGAAGCACTCGAAGATGTGTTTGGGCCCGCTCCAGCTATTATTATTGGTACGGTATTAATGGCAGGATATCAGATCATCAAAGCCGACAAGAAGAACATGAATGAGGGCAGTTACATCACCAACCCATATACTCAAATCATCAAGAATGAAATGGGTGTTTACGAAGTTGCTGAAACAAACCAAGAGCAGCAACGCTCATCTTCATTTGGGATGTTCATCACCGTGATATTCATCATATGGGCTTCTGAACGGACCTGGGCAAACTTACTGTGAGGACCCTCGATGACCGGACTAGGTGATGTCTTTCTTATGAAAGACAAAGTGAACGATGGAACAAACATCTATGCGATGGTTCTTGAGAAGGCATCGATTCTCCTTTCGTTGTTAATTGTACTCGCCATCGCCTGGGCACTCAATCTCCCTGCGTGGGGCATTGGACTCACTGTTGGCTTTTCTCTAGGCCCAATCGTCTACGGGCACTACTACATTCTCTACATTCGCCCTGCAATAAAAGCAGGCAAAGTATCAAAGCGTAATGCTAACTCGGGAGAATGAGGTGAAACAATGTTGGGCACAGTCTTGGGATGGTTTGGCCTTGAGGGAATTACTGGTGTTGATGTCCTCTTCGCTGCTTGCGCCATCATCGGAACCGTTCTCTTCATTCTGTATTTCATCCTCGTGATGCTCACGGGAGCAGCAGACGGAATGCTTGAAGTCGCCGGCTTTGACTTTGAAATGGACGCCGCAGGTGTCTTCCACATGTTCACATTGCAAGGTTTACTCAGTTTCATCATGATGTTCGGTATTTTCGGACTCGCAGTATCTCAATCAGGAGACAATACCAACGCCGTACTGGCGGTACTAGCCGGTACAGCAGCAGGAACGGCTTCGATGTATCTGGTCGCAAAAGTATTCCAAGCCATGCGTAGTTTGGAATCCGATGGAACTGTTGTTCACAACAAAGCACTCGGCTCAAGAGGAACCGTTTATCGTCGCATATCTCCGAATAAACCCGGACAAGTACAAGTTGAATTCCAGGGTGCGCTGCGCACCATGTCTGCTCGTTCAGACGATGATGCAGCAACTCTTGAAACCGGCTCACTGATTGAGGTCGTTGATACGATTGGGGAAATCCTCATCGTCAAACCCCTTGACCGAAGCGCCACCACAAAAAATGAAGAGGAATAATTATGGCAGATATCGTTGGATCACTGATACTTCTTGGAACTGGACTGTTTGTTTTCGTGTTGCTTGCAACCGTTTACATCGCAGCAAACCGATACAAACTCGCACCTTCAGATAAAATTCTGGTCGTTTATGGTAACGTAAAAGGCTCAGGAGCAGCAGCTTGTTACCACGGTGGTGGCCGAATTGTTTGGCCGCTTATCCAAAGTTACGCCATGCTGGACTTGAAGCCACTCACCATCAACATCAACTTGGAACATGCACTTTCACAACAAAACATTCGTATCAACGTTCCTTCAACCTTTACCATCGGTATCTCGACTGAACCATCCATCATGCAAAACGCTGCAGAGCGTTTGCTCAACCTCCCTCCAAACCAAATTGAAGACATGGCTAAGGAAATCATCTTTGGACAACTCCGTCTTACCGTCGCATCGTTGACCATTGAGGAAATTAACCAGGACCGTGAAGCGTTCCTTTCATTGGTTGCTAACAACGTGGACACTGAACTTCACAAGATTGGACTCTACCTCATCAACGTCAACATCACTGACATCACTGATGAGGCTGACTACATCAAGTCCATTGGTGCAAAGGCTGCAGCAGAAGCAATCGCAGCGGCAGATGTTGACCGTGCAAACGCAACTCGCCAAGGTGCAGTTGGACAAGCTATCGCAGACCGAGAGCGTGAGATCGAGGTCGCTAAGAACCAAGCCTCCTCTGAGAAAGGTCAGAAATCCGCTGAATCCGACCGTCGTATTTTCGTACAACAACAAGAAGCACAAGCGGTTGAGGGAGAGAACATTTCCCGTGCTGACATCGCATCTTACAATGCAGACCTTGCTGAGCGCGAGGCATCAGCCTACCAACGTTCTGAAGTCGCAAAGCGTGTTGCGCAAGTTGAGATTGAGAAGGCACAGTATGAGTTTGAAGGACAGCGTCTTCGTGCAGAAGAAATTGCTCGTGAAGAAGTTTCCAAGCAACAGATTGAGATTGCAGCTGAAGCTGAAGCTGAACGCCAACGCCGAATCGCAAGAGGTCTTGCTGATGCAACCCTCGCAGCCTACAACGCAGAGGCAGAAGGACAACGAGCTGTTCTCGAAGCCAAGGCGGAAGGATATGCAAAACTGGTCAAGAGTGCAGGCGGAGATGCAAAGGCCGCTGCTACACTTCTTATGGTTGAGAAGATCGAAGGATTGGTTGCTCGCCAAACTGAAGCCATTGCGAACTTGAAGATTGACAAGATCACCGTTTGGGATTCGGGAAATAACGGCGAAGGTGGTGGCTCAACCTCCAACTTCGTCTCGTCCTTGATGCAAAGCCTCCCTCCAGTTCACGATGTGGCTAAGATGGCTGGTGTTGACTTGCCAGATTACCTCGGCAGCATGAAGGAAGAGTGACCTCTTCCGCAGGCTTGACAGGGTGCGAAAATCGCCTCTCGCTGACAAGATGAAGCGACGGCTTCAAAGACTCAACGACACGCAAAGGCGTTCATGACCACTGACCTTGAGATTGCAAGAGCGGCGAAAATGGAGCCCATTGAAGCCATTGCATGGAAGTTAGGCATCTCTTCTCATGAACTTGTTCCGATGAGTCAAGGCGTTGCTAAAATCACATGGGATGCCCTGAAAAGTAGATTCAATAAGGCTCAAGGAAGCCTCGTCCTGGTGACATCGGTTAACCCAACACCGTTTGGGGAAGGAAAAACGGTCACCACCATAGGACTAACTCAAGCACTCTGCCACATCGGACAAGCTGCAACTTGTGTCATTCGTGAACCATCAATGGGACCTGTGTTTGGAATCAAAGGAGGAGCTGCTGGCGGAGGTCATGCTCAAGTTTTACCCATGGAAGACATCAATCTCCACTTGACAGGAGACCTCCACGCAGTCACATCTGCTCACAATCTTCTTTCAGCACTCATTGATAACCACCTCAAGCACGGCAATGAATGCAAATTGGATGCTTCTCGAATCTCTTGGCCCCGGGTCATTGACATGAACGACCGCTCCCTGCGACAAGTAACCGTTGGACTGGGAGGTCCTGCAAACGGCTTAGTTCGTGAAGATCGTTTTGACATTACGGCTGCGAGCGAAGTCATGGCCATCCTTGTTTTGGCAAAAGATTACGCCGACCTAAGAAAGCGATTGGGTGAAATTGTCATAGGAACTTCAACCGAAGGGCACCCTGTCAAAGCGAGTCATATTGGTGGAGCAGGCGCAATGGCATTGCTTCTTAGGCAAGCATTCTTACCCAATCTTGCTCAAACACTGGAAGGAAATCCGGCCTTTATTCACGGAGGGCCTTTTGCAAACATCGCTCACGGCAACTCGAGTATTATCGCAGACCGGATGGCTCTGGCGAGTGCAGATTTTGTCGTCACCGAGGCCGGATTCGGTTCAGACATGGGGGCAGAGAAATTCATGCACATCAAGGCGGCAACCTCGGGTAAATCTCCTGATTGTGTCGTCATGAACGTCACCGTTCGTTCCATGAAACTCCACGGTGGTGCCTTTGGAGACCGTGGTGGGATTCGGCCGGACAAAGAGACTCTGGAAGCAGAGAATGTTGAGGCCACAAAAACTGGTGCAAAGACCAACCTTGACAGGCACATCAAAAACATGGCTGCTTTTGGAATTCCAGTGGTTGTATCCATCAATAAATTCGCATCCGACACCGATGCTGAAATCGCTGCAATTCGAGATTGTGCTCATGAGAGCGGTGCAACTTCAGTATGCATCACAGAAGTCCATGCTAACGGTGGAGAGGGTGGAAAAGAACTTGCGCAAGCCGTGGTCAAGGCCGTCCAGAATCACATTGCATCCGGCCGTCCCTTCATACCCTTGTTCACACCAGAAGAAGATGTGTTGGAAAAGGCGACTGCAATCGCCACTCGGATGTACAAGGCCGATGGGATATCAATGACTGCGAAAGCAAAGAAAGAACTTGAGAAAATTAGGTCTTGGGGCTACGGTTCTTTACCGGTCTGCATGGCAAAAACACAATACTCATTCTCACATGATGCGAGTCTTTTGGGTGCACCAGCAGGATTTACTGTCCCAATTCGTGAATTTAGACTCAACGCCGGAGCAGGATTTGTTGTTGCTGTTCTGGGCAACATGATGACCATGCCAGGATTACCAAAGCGACCTGCTGCACTTGACATGGATATGGATGAAGATGGAAATCTTCTCGGTGTATTTGGGTGAAGGAATGAACATTCTCAAGCGTGACGAATACGAGTGGAAAATTCGTGTTGAATCGGTTGATGACTTATGGGCAATGGCCCGATTAATTCGCCCAGGTATATCCTTTGCCATGCTCGGTGAGCGTCGTGACCAAACGACCGGTGGAGAAGAGGGGGGGCGCTCAAAACAATCCGAACGGAAAAAAATGTGGATTCAACTCAAGGTTCAATCTGTTGAGCATCAATCGTTTTCTGATACACTTAGAGTTCACGGCATCATTGAAAGTGCACCAATCGACATAGGACTTCATCACACCCATTTGGTTGAACTTCGAGATGACATCGTGCTTCTAGCATCAAAAGGCTTCAGTACCATGGACAGGGACTTGTTGAACGAAGCTGAAAGCGCATCAAAACGTGGACAGGTCGCGTTACTTGTAGTTGAAGGCGATGAAATGATTCTCTATTTTGTCACTGGACGGGGCCTCAGAGAAAGCGCAACTTGGACAATGCGAGGGGGAGGTAAACGAGGTGATCTCCGACAAAATGAAGGGATATCAAAGCAATTCAGAGCAACCGTTGTCAATGGCTTGACCCAACAGTTGGATGACCAATTACCTTTGGTCATTTGCGGACCGGGGCACAATCGTGACCGCGTGATGAACGACCTCAAGGAGGCTGGACATCAGCGAACCATGCTTTCAATCGCAACGAGCATGGGGGGGAGAGGTGCAGCAAACGAAGTGCTTCGCAATGGATCGGCTGGTTCACTGCTTTCAGAGCACCATATGGTCAAAGAAATTACCCTGTTAGAAGAGGCATGGAAGCGGTTATCGACCAACGGTGCGGTAGCCTATGGGAGCCACGACTTGGTTCGGGCAATGAACGAAGGAGCGATTGACACGCTTCTTATCTCTGCAGACCTCTTACGGAATGATGATTCCAATATTGATGGAACATCATGGGAGGAGTGGGCCTCGCAACTCAAAAGCCTTGGCGGCACCCTTGTTCAATGCTCAACGGACCACGACGATGGAGATCAATTGCTTGGAATGGGAGGAGCAATTGCACTTTTGAGATACAGGATGTGAGCATGTAGATATCATTCATTTTGACGAATTGGGAGATGCTCCAAGAACATCACTTCAAGGAAAGAGATGGCTGATTATCAACAGTGACCAATTGGACCATGCAACAAGCGCCCTGGTGTTCAGCGAACTTGAGGATGTCTTGGTGGCAGTAGATCACAGAGGTACTGAGCCGGTTGTAGGATTGTGGATGCGAGCGGTCCACTTGCTCTTAGTCAACCAAAACATAGACGCAGTGTCCCTTCAACAGCAATCAGGAGTCACAAAAGTCATTGCTGAGGACAGCGAAAATATCACTCAATATTTGTGGTAATGGGTCTGGAGGGACTCGAACCCTCGATCAACTCCGTGTAAGGGAGGTGTCATAGCCACTAGACCACAGACCCATACAGCCCTGTTGGACTCCCTTTTTCAAGAGTGCGATTGAGGCGTTAACCTCAAAACCGTTCGGCGCTGAGGTTGAACCAATGGATGACAATATCCAAGCGGCGGCCGCGCGGCTTGTCCGACGCCTGAAAAAGGACAATCGGACCATTACGGTGGCTGAATCTTGCACTGGCGGGCTTCTTGCCAGCACCCTCACAGATATCGCAGGTGCGAGCCAGTGGTTCAGCAAATCCTGGGTAACCTACGCCAACGAGGCAAAAATAAGCGAGTTAGGAGTTGAAGAAGAAGTACTCACAAGCAAAGGCGCAGTATCTGCAAGAGTCGCGATACAAATGGCTCGCGGCGCACGTGAACGTGCAAATGCTGATATCGCCATAGCCATCACTGGAATCGCTGGCCCGGGCAACGATGGAACAACAAAGCCAGTCGGCACCGTTTATGTTGGAATCGCATCAAGCACATGGGCCAATGCCTTGCACACTCAAATCGGCGGAACACGAGCAGAAAATAAATCTGGATTTGTCCATTTTGCACTTCGTACGGCCATCCACTGCTGGGATGACGCTATGGCTCAGGAAGCAAAAGCTGAGGTTGAGAAACAAGTAGCGATAGAACAAGCCATTCAAGAGGAAAAGGATCGAGAAATTGAACTGGAGCGAAGAGAGGCTGCCGCAAGAGAAACTGCCCCTTGGCAAGATGAGGCTTGGGAAGGAGATGGACAACCCCCTTCTTCCGAGATGGGAATTGATATTGAATGGTCTGAAGAAGAATAATTCTTCCTTCTTTTTCATCGTTCTCAATCACACACCTTTTGAAGCGTCGTCCGGTATTGGATTACATGGGTGAAGCATGGGCCGATATTGCGTCCTTGCTCAAGCAGCATAAACTGCTTGCAATGAAATCCATTCAACAGCAAATAATGGCCCTTGACAATCCTCTTGAGGTCATTGCTGCGGCCGGACCACTGAACTATTCCTCTACCGTGCTTGATGACTCGATGCTTCAAGCAATGATTGAACACTCTGGAGGAAGCAAAGAAAACGTGGCGAATCCATCCCACAACGAACCTTCAGCCATCTCCCAAGCACCTCAGGACCTTGCACGAACCGTCGCTCCTTTGAGCCAACCTGAACCTCTTGACATCAAGTTTAGAAACAATCTTCCAGATTGGAACCAATCGGATTTTTCAACACATGCAAATGATGTCAGTTCAGACATCACGGTTCATTTTGACATCACAGGAAATTCCGTCACCGAGGGGAAAATGTCCGACATCACCGCTTGTTTTAACGACCGTTTGAAGAGCATCCGAAAACTCATCGTGCAAAATTCTAATTTACCAAGAAAACATCAAGAAATAGCCCGATTGTTAGCGGAGGTCAATCGCTATCAGGGTCACGAAAACAAGGCGGCTGCAATTGGATTGGTCAACGAACCACGTTATACCAAAAACGGTCACCTAATTTGGGGTCTTGAAGATGAAACAGGTGAAATGACCTGCCTTCTCACGAAACGAAAAGGAGAGGATCGGGACCGAGCTCACGAGGCTATCCTCGAAGCAGGGTTAATGCCAGATGACGTACTTGGTGTATCGGGAACCTTCAGTCAAACTGGAGATTTGTTTTATGTTGATGACCTCCACTTCCCATTGGAATCACGTCATCAGAAAGTTAGTGCTGAACACGGAGTAAGTGTGGCATTTCTATCCGACATCCATGTTGGCTCGAAAACCTTCCTGGAAGCACAATGGCACAAGATGGTCCGATGGTTCCATTCAGACCCCCTCGCTAAGACCATCAAGTACCTCATATTATCAGGAGATTGTGTTGATGGCGTTGGTATTTATCCGGGTCAGGATAAGGAACTAGCGATTCCTGATTTGTTCGCTCAATATACGGAATTCGCACGGTTATTGGAATTGTTACCGGACTGGGTGGAGTGCGTGATGTTGCCAGGCAATCATGATGCTGTTCGCCCAGCAGAACCACAACCAACGTTTGAGAAAGACATACAGCAAGATTACAACACAACGACATTCGTTGGAAATCCATGCGATTTCTCACTCCATGATGTACGATTGTTGTCGTATCACGGGAAATCCATTGACGACTTTGTTGCTGGACTTAGAACGGTAACATATGCCGACCCTGTTGAAGCCATGCGAGAAATGCTAAGAAGAAGGCATTTAGCCCCCCAATGGGGTGGAAAAACCCCCTTATCTCCAGAACCTGAAGACGGACTTGTTATCAGAGAAGTCCCAGATATTTTCGTGACAGGTCACGTTCATGGCCATGAATGCGTTGATTTTAGAGGTACCACCCTCGTTTGTTCAAGTACTTGGCAAGACCAAACTTCTTACCAACGTATGCTGGGCTTCCAACCGAAACCATGCATGTTGACAATTATCAATCTCAAGAGTCACAAATCAATATCGATTCCATTCGCTTGATGCATTCAACCCATACCAATGAGCGGTAAGATTTCTCTCAAATCCTTTACATTGACAACGGGTACACCCGCTTTGACAAAGGCATCTTCAGATGATTGCCTACTGGGGTTAAACCCAATGAAGTGACTTCCTTCAACCTGCATTGAGAGATCCATTTCAGAATCACCAACCGAGACACACTGTTCTGGTTTGAATCCATTCATCCCAAGGAGCTTTTGAATTACTTCGTTCTTCCCTGTAGCATGAAGTCGACATACACCCTCATTGGTTAGATAGCCCTCGTCGTCAAAGACAAAACCGTTGGCTATCCAATCGTCAACCTTCAACATGCTTGCT
Source organism: Methanobacteriota archaeon (assembly GCA_002726495.1). Lineage (GTDB taxonomy): Archaea > Thermoplasmatota > Poseidoniia > Poseidoniales > Poseidoniaceae > Poseidonia. Next base: position 10,716 of record PBTH01000041.1, read on the forward strand.
ATTGAACTGACGAAGATGTCAACTCCTGCGCTTACTATAGCAACAAACACACCTTCGTCCTGAAGTTGTTGGACAACTTCCCTTGCACCGGGCATGAGTTTGACTCCAGCATAGGCTCGAAACAACTCGTCCCTGTGTATTGGGTCTTGTACCTCTTTCCACATCTGAATATCTGAACGCATGAATTCAACATCGCTGATTTCACCACGTATAAACCGGTTAAGGTTCAACGCATTGTCAGTACCAAATGCATCATGGAGGGTTCGCCAAGAACTCACTGCATCAACAAGCACACCATCACAATCAAACACAACTACAGCTGGTTTAACCGTCCCGCTAGCCTGAACCATACCTCAACCAGTGAACCCCAGTTTGAAAGGGTTCGCTTTGGCCTTGGATCGCCCAGGGCAGGGAGCCCCTTTCAGGGCTCCCCGCTGGGATACAGCCTCACGGCTGCGAACACCTGCTTGCAGGTGGAGTGTGTTGTTGTTTACCAACTCAGTTCGACTCAAGCCTTCTTGTTGTAGGCTAGGTTCGTCCACTTGGTCAACTCTTTGCCATCGCCTGCGGGCGGAGCATAGGTGATCGTAATGGTTGCACCTGTGAGCGGAGTACCGTCAGGAGCGTGGGTACGAACGAAGATGGTGTCACCGGAGTTGAAGGTCGAGATTGACCTGTTTCCATCGGTATCCACCGAATCAACGAACGTTACAAACGCATCACTGTTGGCCGGATTGAATCCGTAAACTCCTGCGCTTTCAGCAAGATTGACCGAGAACACATTCTGTCCGCCTGTTTCGTTCAAGTAGAACACACGGACTTGGACAGCTTGTGTTGCAAGTGCAGTACCAGCTTGTGTCACAGAGATTCGCCAGTGACCTTCATCAGCATCAACGCCGTTGACATCCTCAATCTGGAAGGTGATACGAGGTACACCTTTCACATCGGTTTCAGCAAGAGCAGATGCCCAGACGTAGATAACACCGGATAGAACCACAGTGATGGCCACCATGAGGATGGTAGCGATCACAGGGCTGACTGCGGTGTCGTCGTCCTTGATGGTCGTGGTTTCGAGTTCCTCTTCATCTTCAGCACGGCGGCTGGAGAAGGTGAGGGCGCTCACGAAGAGACCAGCCATAGCCACAGCAACGATGCTTGGGGCGAAAGATGGAACTGCGCTAGCACCAACGGTGTCCACGACATCTGGAAGTGCTTGTCCAGTAGCAAGGAATGCTGTGTCTGCGGTATCTTGGTCGGCTGCGTTACATAGGTCTGCTGTGCCGAGACTGGTCATGATGTTGTTACACCAGTTGCTGTCTTCAAGCAAAGGACGGCGGATAGAGGAAGAAGTTCCATCTTGTCCGTATCGTCCAGGAGCGGACCATTCTTCATCGGATTGAACACCATTGATCACACGGTAGTGGGATGCTGGGGTGTCTGCGATGAAGCGATCTGCAGTTGAAACCGTTAGGTCACATGGGTTGTTCAAACAGGTTAGAACATCCATCTCAACCCAAACGTGGGTAGTGTCTCTGGTGACGTAAACGTCCTCAGTGAGTTTCACGTTAGAGTTGTAGGCAGGCACGTTGTAGTATCGAGTTTGTTCGAGATCATCGTGTCCGTCAGAATGGAAGGTCACAGCCAACATGTGGTCATATCGGTATGGTCCTGGATCACCAGCACCGTCAATGGAGACAGTGACTGGAACATAGGTACCGGTCATGACGTTGGTAACACCGTTGAAGCTGAACCCAGTCACGTTGTCAAAGGCATAGTCTGGGACTTGCTCAGGGACGTTCGTAACCTTCACACCAATGGTCTTGGTTGCAACACCTTGCTGGTAGTCAGCAATTGGCATCAAGTTGGTATCGTAGTTAGGGAAGTAGGTGTTGTATTGACCATCAACGATAGGCGCAGTTGGCGTATCTCGTAGAACCAAGGTGATCTGACAGTATGAACTGCCTGTCGGTGGGATCTGATGGATACCGTTGTTGTTGAGGTAATCGCGCTCTTCGTTAGGTACATCGGTTGCAGCATCTTCAATCAGGTCGAACACGAGGTCGTCGCCCACGATGGTTGTGGTGAAGTAGTTCGTGTATGTGCACTGGTCAGTTGATTCAACAGTCCAAACGAGGTCGTCCATTTCATGGTCAACGTCTGCCTTAACAGCAGAGAGGTTGAATGTTAGGTTGTCCACGTTTTCGTCGTCTTCTGTCATGACAAGTTTCCAAGCCTGGTTGATTGGGAGGTTAGCCTTGTTAGCGATGGTTGTGCCATTGGCTGGGTCCCAATCACGGATGACTGGTGCGTCGTTGACTGGTGATACCGAGAAAGCAACATCGAACGTATCTGCAGCGGTGTTTTCAGCACCGTCGTCAGTTAGTCCAAGAGTCACCATACATGTACCGCCGGCTTCGTTAGCTGTGTTCTCTGTGATGGTCAACTCATTGTTGACAATAGCAACAGAGAATGCTTCACAAGTCGATGGAACGCTTGCACTCCATGTGTAGGTTTGACGGGTTGGCGATTGCTCGTTGGCCATGTCACGGATGTAAGAACGGCTTGCATTGGAAACATCACCAAGGAACTTGGTGTGTATGCCGAAGCCTTCTGGTAGGATGTTGTTGAAGGAATCATCTTCAGAGAAGATCGGCATACAATCTGTTGCAACACGTGCGTTGTTACAAATCACAGGCTTATCGTTAACGTTGTCAACTGTGTATGTGATGTTGTGGGAGTCGGTTAGACCGTTGCTGTCTGTAACTTCAAAGGCAAATACCATGTAACCAAATTGGTCATCAAGTGGCGTGATGGTAACATCATGACCGTTTTGGGACCAGTTAACAAGGATGTTGTCGAAGGCCACAAGGGTTCCGGCAGTTACATCCCAGTTGAGGTTGGCTTCCAAGTCTTGGACGTCATCAACAAGGTTGGTAAGACTGAAGGTAAATGCTCCAGAATCTTCATCCTTGCTAAAGTCGGCTAGACCGCTGAGGTCGTCAACGTCACCTTGTGTGTCAATGACAGGACAAGCACGTAGGATGTCAACGGTGTCACGAACATCTGTCGTATCTCCGCTTCCAAGCACGTAGTTGTCATCAAAGGCCACGTTGGTAGCCATTGAGACGTCTTCGACGGTAGCCCAATCGTATTCACAATCTGCAGGTGTCTTGACCATGATGTCGTAGTTCTTTGCGGCACTTGGTGTAGCTGCACCCTTGTAGGAGCGGTATACCAAGACTTCATCGCTGAGTGAACCGGACATTAAGTCGCCATGGCTCAATTCCACAGTCATGAACTTGGTCAAGTTCTGCAATGTTGCTCCTGAGTCCAAAGTTTGGTCAGGATGAACAGTGTCGATGTCTGCAGTGGTTTCTTGTTGAACCACAGCAACGATATCAACTTGACTTGGCATTCCACCAATTCGGCTCCAAGGAATTGCGATTTCTCCAAGTGAAGTGGAGAAGTCTACATCCACGTTAGCGCTGCTCAAACTGGAAGGTCCCCAGCCGAGGAAGCCGTAACTGTAGAGGTCAAAGGATGAATCACTGTCTGCCCAAAGCACGTAGTTAGCATTGAATGGCAGGTTGTGTGCGCCACCAAGACCGTTGTATCCAACATTGGAACCGCTTGCATCGACACTGATGTAAATCAATACATCGGAGTTGGTCAAGTCAGATCCTGTCATACCGAGGTATAGACTGTCTCCTTCTACATATGTCACAAGGAAGTCGTTGGTTCCGTCTCCACTCATCTTACCAGGCATAGCGAAGCCAGATGGGTTGAGGGCGTTTCCACCGTTCCAGTCGTCATCGCTTCCGTCAACTGACATTGATTCAGGTTGGAAGGATGTTGAGACATAGGATGCACGCTCGTCATCAGTAGAGGTGACGAGTAGAGCCACTTCATCTTCAGGGAGGTCGCCCAAGTGGGTTGCCTCAATGGAGAGCAAGTTTGCTTCGTCAATCACCGATGATGAGTCAATGGTAATGTTAGCACTGAGCAAGGTGTTACCGATCGAGGTCACGTGAGAGTTAGGTCCTGCGTTAATCTGCGTACTTGATGTAGACCAACTTAGGTTCTCAACGCTTCCAACTGAATCTTCAACATAGATTGTTGTTGCAGCATCGGATGTACCTCCATCCCAGCGGAATGGAGAGTTGTCGATGTGAACACCAATGAGGCCAGAGGCGTCAAGAGGATAGACCCACACGTCATCGCTGTCTACAACAAAGAGACCAGTTCCTGCTGAGCCACCATCTACGGAGGCACCAATTGCAGTAACAGTTGTTGAGTCAGCATGGACACCATAATCAGATCCTGTGATGTCAGTTCCACCGATCATGTTGAGGTCACCGTTTTCTTTGGTAACTCCGATAGCATATCCGCTGACAACCGTTCCGTTCAAGTTGAGGAAGCGGTTTGTATCGTCTGCGACGATACCAATTGTGGAAGCGTCATCGTTTCCAGTGATTGTTGAACCAACGTCACTCAAGTCACAGTCATCAATAACCAAAGCATTGTCTCCAAGGTTGATGGTGTTTGTACCGGACATGATTGTAACACTGTTACAGTCTACCGCTGTGATACCAACTGAGTTTGGAGAAACACGACCAGCACTTAGACCAATCGTGTTACCACTGATGTCTGGTCCAACATAGCCTGTTGCACCACCAGAGGACTCCAGGATGTTGATGGTAGCACCACCGTCTCCGTAGGAGTCTTGCACGAGAAGTGAGTAAGCACCTGCGTCGGTGTATGTCCTCAATGGCATGTAATCAGTGTTGCTTGCAAAGGAGTAGGTACCCCATGTGTCTTTCGTACCGTCTGGCTTGGTGATTTCAATGCTGATCTCGTATCCCCAACTGTCTGTTCCAAGGTTGAAATCAGCACTCTTTCCAGCGCCAAGATTCCAAGAACAGGTCGTCGAAGTTCTGTAGCTGCTTGAACTGATTGAACACAACGAAGAGGTTGGTGCAGGAGGAGCTTTCATCTCACTGAGGTAAATACCACCGTCAGCGTCCACGAGTGTGTTGTTGGTAACATCACCAGTACCCTTGAAAACTTGGATACCTGTTGATGCAGGATCGCTGATACCGCCAATTGTGTTGTTGTGGATTGTAAAGTTGGAAGCGCTGTTCACACTGATAGCATTTTTACCACCAACAATCGTGTTGTCTTGAATCAAAAGGTCAGCTGTCTTTCCGGAGTAGACCGAAACCGCTCTTCCACCTGATGGATTAAACTCATTGTTCGTGATAACAGTTCCCTGCGCTTCGTTTGAAGTGTAGAGCCAAACATCTGCGATTTCTCCACCGTCGTAGAACTTGTTGCTGTCAATAGTGACGTTGTCCGCTCCAAATTGGCTTTGTTGATGCGAGTAGTAATATGGAGAACGCTCCAACTGAATACCAGATCCACAGTTGTAGAATGTGTTGTTGTAGATGTAGTTTCCATCTCCACCGTTCATTTGAATACAGATGTCAGTGTTTTGAATCGCTGAATTCAAGGAAGTGTATCCTTTGAAGTGCGTGAACGTACTGTTTTCAATATTGAAGTAGTCGAGGTCGTGACTGCTGTAGTATCCGTATCCAATTGAACCCCAAATACTAGCAAGGCCTGAAATGGTCGTGTTGTTCATGTCCAAGTTCATGCTGTAGTATCCGTATCCCAATTGGAATCCTTGCAATTCACCATCATCACTGACGGCGGTTGCGGTAACAGTAGCGTCATGCATGTAGAGGTTGACTTCCTGGTTGGAGCGTGGATAGAACCGGTTGGAATTCTCAAATGCGTAGGATGCAGTAACGATCAATTCAGTTTCATTCCAGCTGTGAGTTCCACCATCGAGGTAGAAGAACGGAGCATCAAACATAACTGTTTCACCTTCAAGGTCTGTTCCTGATGTGGTGTAATAGTATCCATATTCAACCAAACCATTGCTGAAAGTCCGTGAGGAACCAGTACCCAAATTGCCACATGCGTTTTGTTGCACGTATGAGGCACTTGTGTAACGGTAACAGATACGGGAGTCAAACTCATCAACCAAATCAATGGCTTCTGTGTTTCCAGCAGCATCTGTTAGGCTCAAAGACTCGAAAGCATATCTGAAGTCAGCATTGTTGTTGTTGCCGTTTGTCCAGTAATAGTCAATCGTAGCTACAGTAACTGCGGTGTACCCGTTCAAGTTGAGGGTACAAATAGCAGCACATGAGCCAGAATCCACAGTTTGTGTTACGAAGGTTAGGTCATTAGCGACACCGTTGTTATCGGTTTCAGCCATACCGGTGACGACACCATCGGGATCCTTGAGGACAACGTTGGTTCCGTCAATATTTTCTGTCGTAGTCGTACTACCAGAGGTGACATCTGCCGTAACGGTAATGTCAAGTTCTCGCATTCTATCGAAATCTCCAGTGCCTGTTACTTCAACCGTAGAGACATCAATATCTCCTTCAATGAAATCCATGGAGGACGAGCCTGAGATGACAACATCCTTTGTGTTGTCCAATACAACATCAGTCAATGTGAATGATGCGCCACCAAGTGATTCAATTCCAACAGCGTTGTTGTCAATGGTCAATGATGAGAATGCAACATCTCGGTTCGTGTTCAATCCATACTTCAATGCAGGTCCAGCACTGCCGGTAATTGTACCGGAGAAATCAGTGTTGAGGTCCTTGAGGTAGTAAACACCCGCTAGAGCTTGGTTTTCGAAGTCAATACTGTTCATATCAAATCGGCCTGAGGCAGATGTTCCTGCTAGGAGACCGTAATCTCCGCCGGTAACATTGATGTTAGTTGATGTAGCAGCCGTTGAACCCGTGACGTAAACGCCAACTGTTCCTGGGTTGGTGATTTCAATGTTCTCAAATACACCTGCAGCATAAGCGCCACCGATATCAAGTCCTACATCTGAGCCGACAATTTGTCCATTCTCAAATTTAGCAGTTCCTGCTTCACGGACATAATCGCCAAGGGATGCGGGGTTGTTTCCTGCACGAGCAACAAAGTCGTAGCGGTCTTGGTAGTTGTCTGCACCCTTGTGAAGTACGTCAATGAACAGAGTTACATCGGTAATGTTTGATGCTGAAATGTCAACGATTGGCCATGTCAAACGAGCACCTTGTCCCGAGCTCATGTAGTAGGTGTATGCTTGATCACCGCAGACACCGTAGTTGTTTGGATATCCGCCAGTAGCATAACTTGGTGGGTTTCCAGCGCCGACCCATCCACTTTGTCCGTTGTTCTCGCCTGTGACAGGAGTTTGGGACTCAGGAGGATAACCGATCGATGAGTAATGGCTTGCTGGAGAGTACATACCCCACCACTTGTAAGGATATCGAGATTGGTAGTATCCGGTTGGGGACACATCTTCGATACTTTCCCAACGGAATCCGAATTCATCGGGTTGTTGGTAGGAGTTACCTGTGCTACCAAGCCAATATCGGTGCATGTAGTAGAAGTATCCTTCGTATGAACCATAGTTAGGGCCGTAGTTGTATCCGTAGTAGTTACAATGCCACGAAGGAGCACCACCAACACCACCGTTGTAGTTTCCTACACCGTTGCTGCCGATCGCTGGGTCACTGGTGGAGTGAGGATAGTATCCCAGTTGTTCTCCATCAGTTACGTTCCATGTGTTTCCTTGGTCATCGGTGAACTGGATGTTCAATCGGTCCGTGATCATGTAGTACCTGCTAGAACTGTAGGAACTGTACGTAGGGTGGGCTTGACCACCGGCGTAGATGGAGTTAGCTCCAACTTGCAAGTAGTCGCCTTTACCTAGGTATGACGACAATGGGATCTCGTGTGTAAACCAGCCTGTACTCTGTCCAGAGAGGATGGTACTGCGGTAAATAGTAGGCAAAGACATTCCACCTTCAGCTGCAACACCAACGGTGTTTCCGTTAGCGATGAAACCATCAACTTGTGGAGCGCCGTTGTAAGTTTGAATACCAACTGCAGCGTTCTTCACAGTGATGTCTGTGATGGTTGCAGCTGTACCGCCAACGTTCTGAAGCCATAGAGCGGTTCCAGTCTGTCCGTTGTTGATAATCGATGAACCATCAATGTTCACCGAACCGCCATTAACCTTGACAGTAGCCATATCGTCAGCTGTTGCAGCAGCACCGTAGATGGTTCCGCTGTCAAGCATGGTCAATGTAGCGCCACTTCCAATGTTCAAACATCCCATGGTCGTAGTATCGCATGCGACATCTCGAAGGATACCGTTGTCAAGTTTGAGTTCTCCATTCTGAAGATCGAGGTTCAATCCATATGTAGGAGATACTGCTCGAATAACACCAGGGTCGCCCTTCGTTCCGTCGTTAGTAACGGTGATGGAACCACCGTTTGTAACGGTAATTACTGGGGAATTGGTAGAAGTACTCTGTACACGAAGTACACCGCCGTCCATTCTAATGTGACATCCGTCGATAAGAATGTTTTCGGCGATGGTAATCTTTGTGTCATCCCAAGCGAATGTATCGGTACCTGGGGTGTATGCACCGGTTAGGTTCACGTTGTTTCGCATTGCGTTACAGTCTGTAGTTGGGTCATCGAAGGTAATTGGAGCAGGCTCCAATTGTAGATCCATGTGTGTACCGATTGTAATTCCGTTAGCTGGGTACCAATCGCTAGCGAGAGATGCATCTGGGAAGTTATCAGGGTAGGTTTCATTTTGTCCAGCGGAACCGAATGCTCGGATGATATGGTCATCGAAGGTGTTCGAGTCACTGTCACCAACTACAACCCATACGGTAGTGTTACCGAGGTCGTTCGTTGCTGCGCTTGTCCTGTGGAACCCAACTTGCCACATTTCTGCCAAACTTGAATCGACCAATGAGGTCGTTACAACGTGGTTAGCCTTGTAGACTGGGTTAGAGTTGGCGTCCAATCGGTAAACACGGATGGAAGCAAGTCCACCAAAGTAAACCATAGAAGGATTGGAGTTCGATGATGAGACATCAATCGGACAACTTCCGGTGTTACCAGAGGTTCCTGAACAATCGTTTCCGTTCAAGGTCGATTCAATCAGGACGATGTTCGTTCCTGAGCGAGCCTTCGCGACTTTCATTGCGCCAGTAGAACTTGAAACACTCGTACTCGTAATGGTTGATTCACCAACGGTGATGTGGGAGTTTCGTCCGTCGATCACGTGTGTTGTTGTTGAGGAACCATGAGTTAGTGTTGCGTCGCTAATGACAACAGTGTTCTTGGAGTTCGCACTTGATGCAGAACTCTTGAAAGTGTCAAGGGTTGGTGCAACCAAATCAATACTCCATCCACCACCGGTGACGGTGAACGAATCAGCGTCAAGTCCAGTTACAGTCAGCACTTCGTTGGTGATGTGGTTTCCTGTTAGACTTACGTCTCCTGATGCAGTAATGTCATCAAACACTCCTGGATGGACACGGGTCATGGAAAGATCTCCAAGATCCATATCCATGAGCTTCATTTTAACACTCGATGGACCCATACCTGTTTGAGATTGTCCTCCTGGGAGCAATGCCAAATCGGTGGTCATCAAATCAAGACCATCGATGTAAATTGATTCCATAGCCCCAATACTGGCACTGCCGTATGCTTGTCCGCTGAAGACAACGTTGTTCATGTAGACATCGCTGTTAACGCCCGCATCGGAAGTGATGGCGGACTCAGAGGTAGCCCCTGCGGTAGTCGGCGAAGTCACGGTAACGTTGCTGAGCCAAAGATCTTCCAAATCAACATCAATGAAGTTCTTGTATGCATTTGTGAAGTCCACGTTCTCAATGAGAAGAAGACCGCCAGTTGAACCTGCGACGCTCATGATTGCACCATTGGTTGCAGTTCCGGCTGTGTTACAGTTGGTAACATCACCTTCTCTGAGTTTTGCAACAGTGTTTTCAGCAAAGTCGAAACATGAACCGGTCACACCGCTAACGGTAAAGTCGGTCATGGACACAGATGTTCCTTGTCCGCTTCCGTGAGTGAAGACAGAGCCTACATTCTCAAAGGTGACATTGGCCATTGTGAAGTTTCCTGTGTTACAGTCAGCAGTTGCTGAACCACAAGAAGGTCCTGATCCGTCATGGCGGCTGCCAGAGCGGAAGACCGAATCTGTGGTGTTGTTGAAGTTCACATTCAAGAAGCGATGACGGTCATCGGTTCCGGATGCAGTGGTACAATCGTCTGTGAAGGCCATTCCCTTCCACTTAGCACCGTTCAATCCGGTGAAGTTAATTGGTAGGGATGCGCTTCCATTAGCGAAGAACTTGGTACATGCGCCGTCAAAGGAAATACCCTTGCCAGATGCAATCTGAATTTCAACACCAGGCTCGATGGTCAAGTCGGAACTGACCACGAGATAATCGTTGGTAGGGTTGATTCGGATCGGGCTGTCGGTTAGGTCCCACTTAGGGTCCGAGGTAATATCAGCGCTAACGTCAGTACCCTTGCCTTCGTAAGGCATGACTCGGTAGTAGACTGAACAATCCTGGCTCGATGTTGTGAAACAGTAGTAGTTGTTGTAAACGGTCCAGAATGGAGCAATCAAACCACCACGTGCATAGGAACTTCCCTTGTATGGGAGTTCAGGTTGGTGCCATGTCCACATACTGCGTTGTACGTTGGTGTTGCCGTTGTCAACGAAGAACATTGAACCTTGGCGGTTGATTTGTACACGGTCATTGCTGTCATCACCATCATAGGTGGTTCCGAAGTAATCAAACTCGAATCCAGCAGGTAGGTCTACGTTCTTGGAGCATTGGTTCTGATAGCTGCTCCAGTAGTACCAGCAATAGTATGCGTATGGTCGTCCATTGGATGTGCCACTGAGTGCAGTGTTAGCATTGGCCAATTCAACGAGTCCCTTGTCAAAGGTTTCCCAGCCATCTGAGGTTCCACTTGTGTGGATTCTGAAGTTGGAAGAGGTGGGTGTGTAGCCGTTGCTGTTGTAACTGCCTCCCTTGTTGGAGATACTGTCGCCCTTGTTTCGGGTTTGATCCATGTATCCAATTTCCCAAGACTCATAGTTAGCTGAACAGCCTGTGTCGTACTTGAATTCAATCTCATTTGTGACATCGTAGAAGTGAGCCTGAACGGTACATAGGTGTCCGTAGGTGTAGTAACTCATATCGTGCCATTCAACGACGAAGACCTTGCTTGGGTCGCCTCTGTCAAAGGAGAACACCGATGAGGTGTTGACGTTTGGCGTAGAAGCGACGGTTGAAACGTCACGAGCAGAGAATTTGTATTCTACGGTGTCATTGACTTCCAAGTCTTCGATATCGGCCATCCATTTACAATCCTTGAGGCTGCAAGCAGCTCGTGAAGGTCCAGATGCTTCTGGAGACATAACCGTAGATACCCAATTTCCGAATGAACCGCCAGCAGGCTTGATTCGGTGATACAGAGTTGGTCCAACACCTGCTGAAGTGCTTGTGTTAAGACCAGTTGCTGGGTCTCCACCATCTATGATGTTCACTGAGACAGTACGCATCTTCGAGTGGGAGTCTGCCATGGCTGTGTGCGAGAAGATCGGCTTGAAGGTATCCGGTGTAGGAGCGACGTTGCCGACCTTGTAGGTGATGTCACCAGTGGATGCTTGACGTCCATAGTAACTGCTACCCATTGCGAAACCACTCCATCGGTAGGAGTTGGAATTTCCGTAAATCATGTAGTATGCAGGAGTACAGCGGTCGTAGCTGTTGGTTGCACGGTAGAAGTAGTACCATCCGTTTGTGGTCACGCACATGCGGTTGGCGGTGGTTTGACTTGCGGTGCTGTTGAACGAGAATTGTCCAAAGTCTCCAGTGATGTCACCAGGGATTGCGAACTTGTACGCCTTGGTATACGAACCGTAGGAGTAGGAAAGCGTTGCAGAAGATCCGCCAGTTAGTGCGGAGTCAATTCCTGTTTCTGTTCCAATTCCAACGGTTGCCCACTTGTTATCAGCACTGTCGTAAAGCATGACGAGGTTCATTCCAGGTCCGTGCTGTGCAGCAACTTGCAGGTATCCGTTTCCATTGTTGTTCCATAGGTTCTGGTTACCCTTGTTGGTGTAAGAGTTCATACCCCAGTAGCCGTAAGCAGGCTTGTCGCTCCAGCGAGCGAGCCAATTTCCGTAGGTTGTACTGGTTCCTGTGTAGAAACAGGATTGAGAACCGGTTCCACAAGATGAAGTATCAAATTCAAAGTGGTACTCATCGTTGTCTGCGTAGTAGGTCAATTGACGGTCAAAATTTCCGCCACTGTTGTATGAACTGTAAGCAGTTACATCGGTTGTTAGTACCGTCATTTTCTTAGAAGTTGAAGGTGCGTTAGCAGGGTCAACCACATCAAACTGGTACGGTGTAGGTGTTGTTTGCGTTCCTGTCAATGCAGGCTCGTATCCAACGTTAGCTCCATTAGAGCCTGTGTTCAAGTCTTGGAACTTCCAGTAGTATCGGAAGTCGTCCCCGAAGTTGACATCGGGTGTTCGAGCCTTGAATCGGCAATCGGTAGCTGTTGAACTGCATGAGCCAATTGAGACAACTTCGCCTGAGTCAAATTGGTTGTTAGAACCAAGGCCATAGGTCGTTGAACTCCATGTTGATCCGGCGTCTGTTGAGTAGAACAGTTTCGGTGCATTCGCTGAGGTAGTATCAACACCAGACATATCGGTGAGTTTGATGAAGAACGTTCGCTCTCCTTCAATGTAAGAATCGATTCCTGTGTAAGGGACATAATCGGAGGTTGGGGCATCCGCGTCTGTACCGCCAGTGTAGACGATTTCCATATGATATACGTTTGAACCACTTGAGTACCCATATCGTAGGACACGTGAAGTGGTTGGTTTGTCACCGACTCCCACGAATCCAGATGATGTACCTGCATTTCCAAGGGCTGCGTTAATGAAACCGATTCCTCCGGAAGTGGAGGAACATGCTGTAGCTGAGTTGCACATTGTTCCAGTCTTCCAGCCAGTTCCTCCTACAGTGATTGTACCCACAGTTGGTGAGTTCCAAATCGAGGAGACAAGGGAGCGTGCCGATGTTCCTCCGTAGTTTTGGGCAATGTAACTTGAGGAAAGTGAACTTGAACTGCAGGACCTTGAGGTAACTTGCCAGTTGTACTTCTGGTCAACACTGCAAGATTGCAAAATCTTCAACTGCACAGTGCTACTAGCACTGGCGTAATTGTAGGAAGAGATGTGTTCCTTCCACTTGATGCTTTGAATTGCAGCACCAGATGGCAGAGCGTTGCTTGAAGTAAAGGTCACCTTGTGCCAAGGCAAGTAGTAAACCGAACTGTAACTCTTGTAGAGGTAGCGAAGTGTGGTGCTGTAACAGTTGTTGTAGTAGATGTAACAATATCCTCCAGCGTTGCTGTTGACCTTCAAAGTAGGGTCAATTCCCACAGGGAATACACGGTCTTCGGAGAGAAGCCATGATGTTTCAACAACGGTCGTAAGAATCACATCTGGGCCATGAACCTGTACGAAGAAAGTACCGATCTTTGGCTCATGATTACTAGGATCAATAATCATAGGTGATGGAATATCAAGGATAAGCTCACCAGTTTCAATGTTGCGGATTTGCAACGCTTCTTGAGTCTGGAAGATCTCATCTCCAAGTTGTGTCTCTCCAGAGAAGAGAGCATAACCTGCAGGGATTCGCATGCCTTCCGACAAACCGAACCACGCTGCAGCTGGATCGAGAACAGGAGCTTCACGTACGATGAGGTTCTGCTTGACTTGCGTAGAGTCAACAGTGTAATCCAAATCGAATCCTTCAGCGAGAGGGTAACGGATAACGTTTCCACCGACTTCAATACCGTCTGCTGCAGGAGCAGAGAAGTAAGGTTGAGGTGAAGTACCCGTTTCGTCAAGAGTCACCAACATAGGGTTCAATCCTGAAATAACAGGGTCAACATGTTGGTTAACCTGGACCATTATTCCGCTACCGGCTTCTGGTCCAAAGTAAGTCACAAAGGTGTTCTCTGTGACACTCCAGCCTTCTGGCATTGCCTTGATGTTAACATCAATGTTCTCCCAGGTTCCTTCTGTTGTTTGGTAGTGCACAGGCTCAGTGGCAATCAATTGTGCAATGTTACCGTCCTCAGTAAGGTAGGCTTTGGTTGTCTCGTCTCGCATCCCTTGTAGCTCAAGCGATGGGTCATATTCGTATTCGACATCTTCGATCTTATCGGGGAGGTTGAAGTAATCATCCTCTCCTGTTGTGTTCAATTCTACAAACTCAACATCTGCACTGTCGTTGCTCATGAAACCACTCATTGGCATGAGTGCCATCAAAGCGCACAATAGCAGTGCAATTCCGATTCCGCCGAAGACGGTCTTATTCTGGTTTTTCTTGTTTCCCAACATAGGTCATTCACCTCATACGGACTGTATGCAGTGCATCCCACATCTTACACCCCTTATAGGAGTTGGGGTACAGATGATTTGAAAACAAAAATGAAAGGGCCCTTAGCGCCCGTATTTGTCTCGAGGAATCTTTGGCCAAAAACGACAAGATTTACCGAGAAAATAACAGAAAACAGCCCTTAAAATTCGGCTGTTTTTCTGGAGATTTATCCCCGATTTCAGCCAGGATTAAATCTCAAATCGCAGGAGATGGACGAAACATCCACCCCTATGCTTCTATTGAATGTGAAGAAAAGGCCAGAGGGGCCGCCGAAGCGACCCCCCCAGCGTTGTCCATCCCCGCATGTGTGGGGAGGAAGTTGCTGTAGTTCAGCGGGTGCTGAGATCAGTAATCCCAGTCTTTTCCGTCTTCGCTGCCGCCTTCTTCGCCATCCCCACGTGTGAGGATGAACGCTCCAACGACAAAGGCTACGATGACAACGCCACCAATAGCCGCCCAAGCACCTGTTGGGATGCCACTGCCGGCTGAATCGCCTGAGTCATCTCCAATCGTACCGCTGTTGTCGGTATTGTTGGTGTCTGATTGTCGATAGTAGTCAATGCTGTTCATTGAAGCTGCGGAATCCATGTTACCCAAAGCGTCCATTGGAACTGCTGTGAAGTAGTAGGTAGAGGAGCCTGCAGCAGTAGGTTGAGCAATCGTAACGGTGTTTCCAGTAGGGCCCATAACCATGGGTTCACAAGGCTCGTTAGGTCCAGTACCTGTTGGCA
>PBTH01000042.1 GCA_002726495.1 Methanobacteriota archaeon
CGATGAAGTTATGGTCGAAGGTATCGGTGGACGCATGGGTCGTTCATACGGAGATATTCCTGGAGTCCGCTACAAGGTCATCCAAGTCAACGGGGTTTCGCTAGACGAAATGGTCCGTGGACGTAAGGAGAAGCCTATACGCTGAGGTGATGATGATGAGTGATACAGAAACAGATGTAGCAGAAGTCGTCAAGCCCATTGCTGGTATTGGCACTCAAGTTTTTGGAAAGTGGGATGCATCAGAAGTAACCTGCAAGGATCCTGGTCTCGCCCCTTACATCAACCTCACAACGGTTGGTGTCCCACATACAGGTGGTCGCCACGCAAACGCATGGTTTGGAAAAGCAAAACTTTCCGTTGTTGAGCGCTACATCAACAAACTCATGAGAACCGGTAACTACACCGGTAAGAAAATGGGTGCAATGAAAGCCTTTGAGGGAGCTCTCGATACCATCGCAGAGAAATCAGGGAACAATCCGCTCCAAGTTTTTGTTAACGCAATATGCAATGCGGCACCTATGGAAGAAATTACACGTATCAAATTCGGTGCAGTATCGCAACCCAAGGCCGTTGATTCGTCCCCCTCACGTCGTTTGGATGTAGCTCTCGCCAACCTTGCACGTGGCGCACAACAAGGAACTCACAAATCAAAGCGAACACTGAAGAGTTGTATCATCAATGAACTCAACAAGGCATCTGAAGGAGATGTTACTTCCTACGCCGTTGGTAAGAAGGAAGAACTTGAGAGAATTGCAGCCTCTGCACGCTGAACACGCTAACCTTTGCTTGATGTCATCGGGCATCAATAACGGTCGTCTACATACTCAGGTGAATTGTACATGTCTAATCCTAAGGACATGACTGTGATATCTCGATTCCTCATAGCTGTGATTTTTTTTGGAACAATTGTCACGTTCCTCTTCCTCAATATTTCATCAATTCAGATTGATGCATCCATCGTTCACGGAACAACTTCTGGTGACCATGTATTGCGCATATTGTACCGCTTAGGCTGTGGTTACCTTGCGCTTCACACCATCGTATTCTGGATGGTTAGGAATCCAATTGAAGGCTATATGACTCCATTATTTAGGGCCTCAAATGAAGTTAAACCGCACAATACATTGGGTATTGAGAAACTGGTTCCATTCAGTTCTTGGACGTTGATTGCATTTTGTTTTTCAATGACCTTCAACGGCATGTTATCGCTCTACTACCTGCTTGTTGGACCTCCAGAAACATGGATGATTTTCCTCGGTTGTGCGATGTACGGAATTGCATTCAGTTCTGCTGCACTTACTGCGGTTATTGTCCGTCATGTGATCTTACCAGATATGAAGAAGCAGAACATGGACATGAGCCGTATGTTTCTCAAGCATGAACAAATGATGCATAATTTTGCCTTGGTCTTGTTGTGTCTAGAAATGATGCTCGGATGGGCATATCTGCCCGTTGAGTTGATTGTATTCGGTTTCATGTACGGGAGTATTTACCTCATCTTCGCAGAATTCTGGGCTACTCGAGGAGGTGGATATTATGTGTATGACTTTATTGACACACGACCGAAAAATGCACCATTCCTGCTCTTAGGATTGGTCATCGTTTGTGCGTTTTCGTTCTCGATTGGAGTATTCGCTCTTTACCTTCGTACTGTCAACGTTTTCTTGGGCAGTTCTCTGCTCATCTTATTCCTGATATTCTCGACCAAATTTACCAACGACCAAACCGCTACTGGTGTCGTTGCGAATGAATAATTGAGCACCTTTAACCCCACTTCAAACAAATTTTGCTGTCATTCACTGCGAGTCACTTAAGAACCCCTTTTCAGTGGGACGAAGCAACGAGAACACGGTGGTAACCATGGGACGCAAAGAAGACAACATCAAGAAAGCCACAGAGGTCATGCACATACTTCCTCAAATTCGAAATCTGTGCATTGCTGCACACATTGACCACGGAAAGACAACGCTTTCTGACAACCTCATCGCAGGTGCAGGTATGATGTCCAACGAACTGGCTGGTGCAGCCCGTGTTTTGGATTTTGATGAACAAGAGTCGGCGCGTGGAATTACCATCAACGCAGCCTCTGCTTCAATGGTTCACAACGTTGAGGGAACAGATTTTCTCATCAACCTCATCGATACACCCGGTCACGTTGACTTCGGTGGCGACGTTACCCGTGCTATGCGTGCAGTTGACGGATGTTTCATCCTTGCTTGTGCTGTAGAAGGTCCAATGCCTCAAACCGAAACGGTTGTTCGCCAAGCACTCAAAGAGAAGGTCAAGCCGGTTTTGTTTATCAACAAGGTTGACCGTCTCATCAATGAGTTGCAAGTTACTCCTGAAGACATGATGGAGCGATTCCAAGCAACAATCCTCAAGGTCAACAAACTCATTAAGCAGTTTGCCCCTGCAGAATTCAAGAAATCTTGGCAAGTATCTGTAGCAGACGGTACAGTGGCTTTTGGTTCCGCTTACCACAACTGGGGAATTACCGTTCCTTATATGGCCAAGTCCAAGATTTCCTTCAAGGAGATTTTCGCATACTGCAACGACGAGAATCAAAAAGAGCTGGCCCAAAAAGCCCCAGTTCACGAAGTTCTTCTCGATATGGCTGTTGGCAAACTTCCAGGTCCGGTTGAAGCCCAACCTTACCGTATCCCTAACATTTGGCAAGGCGATATTGACTCTGCGATGGGTAAGGCTATGGTTAGCTGTGACCCTGATGCGGAACTTGCCATGATGATCACAAAGATTTGGATGGACCCTCACGCAGGTGAAGTTGCTGTAGGTCGAGTTTACTCTGGCTCCATCAATCAAGGTGAATCTGTGTACGCAATTGGTGCTGCAAAACCTGAACGTGTTCAACAAGTTTCAATGATGGTCGGTGGAGACCGAATTACTGTGCCTAAGGTTGTTGCAGGAAACATTGCAGCAATTACAGGTATTCGCACCGCAGCCGCTGGTGTGACACTTTCTCGTGACAAGGATTTCGTTCCTTTTGAAGCAATCCGTCACTACTCAGACCCTGTTGTTACTGTTGCAGTTGAGCCAAAGAGCATGAAAGATTTGCCCAAGTTTATTGATGCTTTGCGCTCGCTTGCAAAGGCTGACGCTTCGTTGCAAGTAACAACTAACCAAGAAACTGGTGAGGCTCTCCTTGCTGGCATGGGAGAATTGCACTTGGAAATCACCGTGTACCGAATCGAAGAGGAGCAAAATATCAAGGTCAAGGTTAGCCCACCTATCGTTGTTTACCGTGAGGGTATCCAAGGAACTAACCGAGGGCACTCATTTGAAGGCAAATCTCCAAACCGACACAACAGATTTTTCTTTGAAATTGAAGCACTCCCTGAAGAAGTCGTCGCTGCTCTTCGTTCTGGTGAACTTGGAGACGGACCTGTTCGCTCCAAAGACGCAAAGGAAACTGGAAACAAGTTCGGAGAACTTGGCATGGACCGAGACACCATGCGTAAAATCTACGCCATCAAGGGAACCAATGTCCTGGTCAATGATACAAAAGGTATTCAAAACCTCCACGAAACCCGTGAGCTCATTATTGAAGCGTTTAACGAGGTTTGTGTTAAGGGACCTGTTGCAGATGAACCTGTCCA
The DNA here is from genome assembly GCA_002726495.1 of Methanobacteriota archaeon. GTDB lineage: Archaea > Thermoplasmatota > Poseidoniia > Poseidoniales > Poseidoniaceae > Poseidonia. The sequence goes on from PBTH01000042.1 coordinate 3,615, forward strand.
AGGAATGTACGTTCGTCTGGTTGATGCAAAACTCCACGAGGATGCAATCCACCGTGGACCTGCCCAAACCATCCCTGCGGTCCGAAATGGAATCAAGGGTGCTATGATGCGTGCCCGAACAGTTATTCTTGAACCAATGCAAAAAGCATTCATCTCTGTTCCAAACGATTGGTTGGGCCAAGTTACTCGTGAAGTTACAACACGCCGTGGAATTATCGAAGACATGCCCTCAGAAGGCAATGTTACCACAGTTGTAGGTATTATTCCTATCGCAGAAACCTTTGGCTTCTCCAACGATATTCGTGCAGCATCTCAAGGAAGGGCTGTTTGGAACACTGAGAACCTTGGATTTGAAATCCTACCTCCTCAATTGTTTGACAAGGTCGTTGGCGAGATCCGTCAAAGAAAGGGTCTCAAGCCCGAACCTAATCCAGAATCCTACTACTCTGATTGAGGTTTGAGCGATGTCCGCCCATGTCCTTGGGTTGCATGTCAATCCGGATGGAGGAGTCCCGAAGCATCCAGTATCAACTCTAGGTGTCACAAAAGTTGGTTGTTTGGGTGACAAACAAAATGACCTCAAGCATCATGGTGGCCCCCAAAAAGCAGTTTGTTTGATGTTGGAATCTGTCATGGAAATGCTTCAACAATCAGGTCACCCTATCGGCCCTGGTACAACCGGTGAAAATGTATTGATTGGTGGCCTCCAGCCCGACGATATTGGAATCGGTTCGTCGTTGATTTTTTCCAGTGGAGTCAAATTACAAATTACTGGCCCCGCCCCTCCATGCAAAACGATACAAGCCTCGTTTTTAGATGGACAATTCACTGCTCTAAGCCACAAGTTGGATTCACATCAAACAAGGTGGTATGCCTTGGTCATTGATGAAGGAACATTAGCGATAGGTGAGGATGTTCGTGTGGTCAATGAATCCTAGCGAGTTGGAAGTCGGTAAGTTCCCGAAGTGCAACCATGGCTGGACCGTCTTCAAGACGGTTCAGACACTCGTGTGCCTCAGCGTGGTAAGCCTCTGCCTTTGCTCTAGCATAGGCAATTGAACCTAAATCCTCCAATGCTTCAAGTCCGGCTTTCAAATCATCTGTATGGACATCTTCACCTTTGCCGAGGACATTCAATAGAGTGGTTTTGGCTTCACTGTCTGGTTGCTGGAGTGCATGGATTACCATCAAGGTCCTTTTGCCTTGAGCGATATCAGAACCTGCGGGCTTACCGAGTGTTTCCGAATCGGAGAGAACATCGATCAAGTCGTCCATCAATTGGAAACAAAGGCCAAGCGCTAGACCCCACTGTGCCATGAGTTCAATCACCTCGGAATCAGCACCCGATACTCTCGCTCCAATTTCAGCACATGTGAGGAACATAACTGCAGTTTTTCCTTCAATCATTTCCAAGTAATCCTCTTCAGATACATTGAGCCGTTCTTCAAATTCAATGTCAAGTTGCTGCCCCTCGCTCACTCTACGAACCATCCATGCGATTCGGTTAACAAGAGGTGCGACATCGTGTGGGTCAAGATTTTCAGCTTGGACAAGACGCTCAAATGCAATGGCCAGCATGGCATCACCAGCGTTAATTGCCGTTGGCATATCATATTCGATGTGGACGGCATTCCTTCCACGGCGAATCTCATCGTCATCCATGATGTCATCATGAACCAATGTAAAATTGTGCACGGTTTCGATGGCGGCTCCTATGTCCAAAAGTCCGGAATGTGTGTCTCCAACAGCCTTGGCGACAAGCCAGGGCAATGTTGCACGCATTCGCTTCCCTCCTCCTTCGATAAGATGCATCATTGCATCAGCCAGTCGTGGATGTCTTGATGCTCGAAGGCTTGCTTCTATGCGTTGCTCAACAAATGGTTTTACTTCTTTTATTGAGGTTATCAAGTCGGCTCCGATTACGCCAGGTAGCATGTGCGTCACATCACCCATGTCATGGATGATTTCATCGCTAAGGTCATGCAATTGTTCCTTATTGCCAATAGCAGCCCACCAGTCTTCAGTCATGACCCGTGTGGCAATACATCGGAACCATGGGGCAATGGCTTCATCACCGTCTCTTTCTTCAAGCAACATCATCTCAAGTTGTTCTTGGTTGACCCACATGACCTCGGATACTTCATTTGAATTAGGATTGACCTCAACATCTGCTTGAATCACCAAGATGTGGTCGATTTCACGCTCAATCCATTCATGATTCATACGTGCGGAGTAGCGCATTTTTGTCATAAATACGAATTCATCCATTGAAATTGATGCTGGGTCAATTCCCAGTTCCTGCTCCAATTTTCTTACGGCTGCATGTTTAACGCCCATCGCTTGTTCTTCGTTGAGTTCTTCAGCGCTGTGCAACGGATGTGAGCAGCATGAGTTGGCCCAGACTCCTGGGAACGTAACTTTGTCCATTGACCTGCGCTGTAGAAGCAATTCATTGTTTGAATTGAAGAGCAGGACACTGAATGCACGGTGCAATGAACCTGCTCCATAATGAGCATCAAGTTTTGACACGGGACCTACTACTTGGTCCGTTTCAGATACTTGAATCACGGCTTCAGCCATCAAAATAGATTGATTCTCATCTTGACTGGCCAAATTTTGAATTTGGTTTTGATCCAGTGTGACCGTGGGGACATCCTCGATACCGTAGCCTGACATGGTGTCTCCTCAAACATGGTGAGCGCGGTCGCTACATGAACAGTTCTCTGTATTCCCTTGGGCGTTCATTGGTTGTGAATGAGAGTAGTGCCACGAACGGGTTCACCTTTACATGCAGCAAGCACTCTTTCGGGTACTCCTCCGTTCACCATGATGACATCAATTCCATGTGATGCAACATGGAATCCTCTCGTAACTTTCAACCCGATTCCACCGGTCACATCGATGGCCGATTCATGTTTACCTTCGAACACATCACCAGGAGAAAGTATCTCAATGAGTTCATCCGGTCCTGCCTTTGATGGTGGTGCTGAAAGAACACCGTCTACTCCTCCAATAGCGAAAACCAAACGTGAAACATCGGGTACTTCTGTTGCAAGACGCGCTACAAGATCATCTCCAGAAAGGATTCCGAATTCCTTTGAACCATCGCAGGGAACAACATCGCCAAAGGTGACGATTGTGATTCCTTTTGGAGCCCTCGTGAAATATTCTAACGAACCTTCAAAATTCGCCCCAGTTTCTCTAGCCCATTGATGAGGAGGCAAAGAAACTGCAGAAATATCACGTTTCGTTAGGGCGTTCATGATATGTTGATTCAACTCCATCATATCGTCTCGGACTTCTTGTATTGCTTGATCTTGAGTTAGCGGCCCTAATTGATTGGATTCTTGACCCCTTAATCGTCCATCCGCAAGTTGGTACATCTTTGCTTTCAAATGACCGAACGAACCGGCTCCATGAACCAATATGATGTCAATTCCAACACGGTTGCAGGCAAGAATTTGATCGGCCAAGGATTCAATAACCTCAAATTTAGGTTGCTTGAGTTCATCTTTTTGAGTGATGAGGCCGCCTCCCCATTTGATGACGACACGCTCTCGCATGAACGGCCTAGGGTTCTTTCCTCCATGAGCGTACCGCAAGTAATCAAGACATTCCAAGCATTCATGAGGCAAGGCAGATGAGCGGATAGTATGGCGGACGAACCAGATGTGGATGAATTCATGCGACACCTCCAAGTCTGCATCGACGAAGCAAGATCAATTGCCGATGGTCGGGAGCGAGAAAATCGTTTGTGGCAATTGGAAGCAGCTTTGCAGGAAGCCATAATTTACAAAAATAGAGTTGCAGAACTCCAACGCCATGGCATTGATCCAAAAGTTTTGGTTGAAAAAGAAGCCATTGAGCAAAAGACACCTGCGCCTTACAAAGTAGAAGCACTCATGACCGGACAATCGCATTGCACTGCATGCAACACATTGTTGGAGAATGATTTGGATTTCTGTCCTGCTTGTGGACAAGAAAAAGCATGAATCACTCTTCTTCTTCCTCTTGTTCCCATTGGGAAATAATTTCCAGGACCAAGGGGTCATCATCTTCCACTTGATACAGATATTCCCCTGGAACTTCATCGGTTAGGAAGACCGTTTTACCGGCTCTGTAGATGGTGTGTCCATCTGCGATTGCACGCGCTGTGTCCACTTCCAAGATGGCTGGGCGATGAATGTGAACATGCCCTGCTTCCATGGCGTTAGGGATGGTTCGGGACAAATGCACGTTCTTTCGGTCTCCAGCTGTTAATCCAAATTCGAGCAATGTTTCAACATCATCGGGTGAACATGGGAAGTACAATCCTTCAGGAATGTCATCGGTAGGTAGGTCAAGATCAATTTCTATTGAATGGGCATAGGTTGCACGAATCATTCCATTCTCAACTTGGTAACGACCTTTGTC
>PBTH01000043.1 GCA_002726495.1 Methanobacteriota archaeon
CTCAACCTCCGACACAGAAGGAGATTGTAGTATTCTTCAAACATCTGGGGCCGATAATTCGTCTTGGGAACTCGGAGAGACATTACGCGTGGCTGAAAATGGCGTGAATATCTGTTCTCATAACTGCATCTTAAGCTTCACAATAAGTGGCCCTGAAGGTTCTGAAGTCGTGGGTCCAACAATACTCAATTCAAGTTAAGCCGCCCGAGTAAAACAAACAACAAACAAGCACAGCTTTAGCGACCACTGAATCCCACTTGAGTCGTGAAATGAAGTATCGAATTTTTTGAGCATAAGAAATTCCGTTCTTTATAAGCAATCAATTGATATAGATTATCATGCTACAATTTTCCGAAATTGACGCCCGAGTAAGAGATCTAAATTTTGATAGAATCGTTTGGAAGATCATTCATGATCCCTTCAAACCAGACATGACAGAAGAAGACGTCCTGCTCGCAGTTAAAAAATATAAGCGGTTTCTAAACCTCAAAGTAAAATTTCCAAAGATGAGTTTAGTGCCGACCGATGACATCGATATGATTTGGCACTCTCATATTCTTGATACCGAACAATACGCAAAGGATTGCAATAGTTTGTTTGGCGAATTTTTGCACCATGAGCCCTTTTTCGGAAACTTCGGAAACAAAACTCAACAGGGAATGGGGGTCATGTTCAAGCAAACATCGGATGTTTGGTTCCAAGAGTATGGCGAGGTGTTGAACACGCCCTTGTACTTCCGTTGTGAAGGTAAAAAATGCCATGTGCCATCAAACTGTAGGTGCAGGTAATCATAAAATTGGTGGTACTTATGGGATGGGCAGAATCGTTCGGGCCAAATCACTTCCGTGATCTTCAACCTCAAGACCCCAATGGTCATTCAAGAGACAACAGAACTTGGACGAGAAATTCAAAATTTGGATTATTGGCGAAGGTATTCGGAGAAATTTTGACTGATAGTGTAAGCAAGGTTCTGGCGATGAAAATGGAATTACCTGAGAAAATACCTGAATATGCAACGAACCGGGACTTGCAACCGATTGGACGAAGTGGCCTGGTACTCAGTGCCAATTCGGCAACTACTGGTTCGGGAGTTTTTACTCCTAAACGGTACGTGAGATTATCTCCGATTGGATACCACGCAAATGCGTGCCAACTGTTCATAGAAGCATACATGTCGGGGGCAGTAAGAGATAGAAATTCAAGGGATGCCTCCGATTCACAGTTCAAGCAGTATGGCTTTCCTGTAAGGGAAAATCACATCGGGCTCACAATTGGTTTTTCTGCAATTCTGCATAGTGAAAAATTTGACTTCAATCGTCCATCAGTTAACGAGAAATGGACAATGGCAGCAGCGGTTCTTGATGGAGATAAAACCGGATTTGACCTGGTGTGCGAAGAGTTTGATGACATGGCCGAAGTGGTAGCTGACGTTGCTGAGAAGATGAAGCCCGAAGCTCCTGCTATCCTCGATGGAAGGGTTGCAAGGGTTCGAATTAGATTACCTGATCAATCTCTTGATTCCCATGATTGGTCGGAATGTGGAGTTATTGAGAAAATGGACCAGTTGGCTGAAATCATTGGACCGAAGCTCCTGCGTATCTAAATCAATAGAATTTCGAATTGGTTTTCGAAATGGAATCATGCTTCTTGATTCAACAGCCAAACTCTTCTCAAAAAGGAGCCGGCAACAATTGGAACCCCTATGGTCTAAATTCCGCATGGATGAAAATTCACATTCCACAACAAAACCACGAACAACTCAGTTCGTAACGCCACCACTTATCCAAGCGAAGAACCAGAACCAAACTACACCAACAATCATCAACGATAGAATTGCAGAAACACGCGCCCCTGCTCGGAAACTTAAAACAAAAGTTCCACTACTTTTCGCCAAAACAAATCCTAGTATGGGCCATAGACAGAGAGAACAAACGAACCAAATCACGCCCAGTATATCGGGAGACGAAGGCTGATGAAGTCCAGTAGTGACCACAATGAATGTTAGGATTGTAGGCATTAGGGGGGCAACCAAGCCGATCCAAAACCTTCTGTCTTTGGAAATGTCGATTTCTAAATAATCTTCATCGCCCCTCTCGTTTTCTTGCTTAATTGAGGACTCAACTCGAAACTCATCAGCGCAGACAGGACAACGTATGGTTCCAGAATATGTCGGAGGAACCGATAAACTGTTGTTGCAAGTTGTACAAACTACCATCACTTTCTCTTCTACGACTTCAAGGGTTTCAAGGGCGTCTGGGGTTTCTGGGGTTTCAAGGGCGTCTGGGGTTTCAGAAGACATTTTACTCACCTCCACCTAGAGCCGTGTTAATTATTGCTGCAAAAACAAAATACACCACTCCTATGATGTAAAATTTTATTGACAACCAAGCTCCATTTTTTTGTGATAATTTTTCAAGTTTATCCGCACGTCGAATCAACCACCAGGATGAGAATGGCCAAACAATCAAAGGGCCACCGTAGAAGATTGCAATGAATATATATTCAAGCAGGGTAATTCTAATCCCTAAATAGGAGTCAAAAGACAAATCGTAGTTGATTAAAAGAAAGAGAATCGTGACGTTAAGACTAAACCCAATAAGGATTGGAATCAAAAAGCCAAACCAATAGCCTTTGAAATACTCTCCCCGTTCTTTATTGATGAAAATTGATGACATTTTCACTAACCTTCCACTTTCATATCCTTCAGTTTCAAGATGGTGCTGCCGCAGCCATATTGAGAACTATCACGAATGATGCTCAATTCTTCGTGCGAAGGCTGCTGCTGCGAAGATTCCAACCATGGTTGCAACGACGCCAATGCTCGGTATCGAGTCTGTTTTAACCTCTTCAGCAACGTCTGCATCAACGTCAGCATCTGGATTCCCATCACAAGGGATCCAGTGCCCATCAACACCTGGTTCGACCGAACCCGTTAAGCCGCCTCCTTCGGAGATGTACAGCATTCCTGAGCCGGCTGGCCATTCTACGACATAATTTCCTGGATACGTCGTCATCGTGCTGTCCCAAACTGGTTGGCCGTTTGCAACCCATGTTTCCTTGCATGGGCACGCGTATGGTATCCAAAACTCATCTCCAGCCTGCTGAGTAGGGTTGGCGACCCAATTTGGTCCACCGTTTGCATCTGCATGTGTGAAAATAATCTCATAATAGGTGTTTGAATTAGCAGGATATTGGTAAACATCGCCAACTGCAGGCGCAGTTGTGTTGTCCCAAACCGAAACATTCAGCCCTGCACAAGGCCCATTGCTCGGCACGGTGCTTTGCCCATTTCCGTTGCAAAGTACCCAATGGGAATCAATACCGGGTTCTCCTGCAGCCGTACTCACGCCAGTCGGATCTAACGGCATGTAGAGGTTGCCTGAATTTGCCGGCCATTGTACAACATAATTCCCTGGATAAGCAGTGCCTGATACCCAAACTGGTTCACCGTTTGCGGCCCATGTTTCCTTGCATGGGCACGCATATGGTATCCAAAACTCATCTCCAGCCTGCTGAGTAGGGTTGGCGACCCAATTTGGCCCACCGTTTGCATCCGCATGTGTGAAGATTATCTGGTAATAGGTGCCTAAATTAGCAGGATATTGGTAAACATCACCAACTGCAGGTGCAGTTGTGTTGTCCCAAACCGAAACATTTAGTCCTGCACAAGGATTTGAAGATGGCATGTTGGAATCAGCACAATGTTTCCATTCCTGAGAGGCGAGGGTGGGCTCGGATTGGCCGAATCCATTGTCCAAAGCGATCCAAAGTATTCCTGAGCCAGCTGGCCATTCCACGACCTCATTGAACCAGTAGACCGTGTTCACGTCCCACACTGGTTGCCCGTTTGCAGCCCATGTTTCCTTACATGGGCAATCAACTGGAGTCCAAATATCCGGATTGGTAGTAGGGTCGCCCACAGTTTGGTCGAGATATCCTTGAATTGTAACTTCGTAGTAATTTTGTGAGCCGGCTGGGTACTCGTAAATTTCGCCTGTTGTGACTCTAGAAAGATTATCCCAAACTCCAACAGAGTCCATGCCTCCACATGGCCCACCAGTGGTATTGTCTTCAGGACCGCATAGCTCCCATTGATTGCCGTCAGCAAAGGGTTGATCTGGAGTTACGCCGGTTGTTGTCTGGGTGACAAGAGCCATCCATATGTCGCCGGTTCCGATTGGGTATTCAACCATCATTCCAATGCTGTAAACAGTGTTTGAGTCCCATACAGGACTGCCTGCTGCCATCCAGATGTCGTCGCAGCCGCAATACTTTGTAGACCATGCATCGCTATCAATTCCCGGTGCGCCAACCGTTTGATTGGAAATCCCGGAAGAAACGGTGTAAAACTCCCCCGAGCCGGCTGGGAATTCATAAATTTCCCCAGCAGATACAAGAGTTGTGTTATCCCAAGGCATGCCTCCGTAGCCATTGAATTCCTCACATGGGCCGCCGCTTGGTTGTTCTTCACCACATTGCCTCCATTCTGGGTCTGTTCCGGGTTCATCTCCCGGCCCTGGGGAAGCCCAAGCGATGTACAGCGTGCTTGAACCTGAAGGCCATTCAACAACGGAGTTTGTCGGATACGGAATGGAAGCGTCCCAAACAGGTTGGCCACTGTCTCCCCAAATGTCTTTGCAATCGCAAAACTCTTCATCCCAAGCGTCCATATCAACACCTGGCGCCCCTACTGTTTGATTACTGATCAAAGGAGCCCCCATGTAGAAATTACTCGAATTTGCTGGATACTCATAGATATCCCCCTCGGAGACGAGTATTGTACTATCCCAGACCTCAATACTCATTCCAATCAATTCATCGCAAGGTGTTGAATCTTCATGTGTGCACTGAACCCAAAGGTCAAAGCCTGCAACCGGTTCATCTCCAGCCATGGTTCCAGCATCCTGTGCAATCCAAGCACTACCGTTGTGGAGGACGATTTGCCATGCACTGTAATTCACGGTAGCATCCCAATTAATGGCGCTAAATTCGGCGATCTCGGCACATGTGCATGGACCTTCCCAATGACCTTCTTCTACGGAGCCACCGGATGAATTGATTTGAGTTTGATAAAATTCGCCTGAGTTTGCAGGCCACTCAACAATTGAATACATTGTATAATTGCTGCTGCTCTGCCAAACAGGGCCGCCGAGTCCGTCTGCCGGGTTGTGCCATTTTGACAAAGCACAACTTGACTCTTCTGTAGTGTTTCCATTCATTCCTGGACTTTGTCGCCCAGAGAACGAGATCGTTTCCTCTGTCTCATCTTCAAAGCCATTCTGAGGTTCTTCTGAAAAATTGATTCCGAGCAGGGATACTTGTAGTGTAAGTAAAGCCACGATTGCCCAACATGTTACATTTCGCATGACATCATGTCACCTCATGTGTATTTATGCTTATTTACTCAATTAAGAATTTTAAGCACATATTCATTCAAAGTACAAAGAAATGGCGACACCGGGGTGCGTTTTTACGTTGGTTCAGATGAATTTCGGGCCAAGCGACCGGCCTACGGCGGTAAGGGGCAGGAATCAAGAAGCGATCGGCAAGTGCTTGACCGATGGTGCAATTCCTAGGTCCTCTGGGAAAAACATCGTGGGCTCGGGGATTGGAATTGGCGTGATGTTCCGTCCGACCAAAGCAACTCGGCTCGGACGTGAATCAGAGAGCACTTTGCGGTCTGTAAGAGGCGCGATTTTGTTTGAAAAGTCCATGATGTCATCATGACTTGGCATGTTTTCCATTGAGAGGTTTTCTCGGCTGTGTCCAACAAATACATAGCCTTTATTTTCAATAAAATCAGGATCCGCTCGATTGTCAAGAGCGGCAAATTGAGCAATGTGCTCATCGCTCATATTGATTCCTTTCATCAATGTATGGCGGCAAACAATCCGAGTATCAAGCGAGGGGAGGAGATCGATTGTTTTCTCAAATTGCTCCCATGCACCATGATTGTATTTCGGTCTACAAACTTCATCGAAAACTTGTTTGTTTGGTGCATCAACTGAAACATAGAGTTGAGTCGGGAGGGTGTCCAGCTTCTCAATAACCTTTGGAAGGGTTCCATTCGTCACAAGCATGGTGGTCATTCCATGCTTATGGCACAAATCCATGTACTCCGAAAGACGCGTGTAAAGGGTGGGTTCTCCATTAAGAGATATGGCTACATGTTTGGGGTTTTGGGCGTCAAGCCACTTTTCTCGTGGAACTTTTGGATTTCCTCCGAATCCAGAGAGGAGGCGGCGTTGGGCTCGTACGGACTCGTACAACAAATCCAATGGATCTTGGTCGGTGAGTTCGAGCGTATCCATGTGTGGTTCTCGCCAACAGTAGGTGCACGCAAGATTGCACTGATCTACAACCGGAGACATCTGCATGCAATTATGGCTTTCAACACCGTAGAATTTCCCCTTGTAACATTGCCTGTCTCGCAACAATGATTCTTTTGTCCAATGACAGGTTTTCACTCCACCGTGTTCACCGACGATGTGGTACCTTTGCTTCTGCAATTTCGCCTTCAGTTGGGGGTCCATTCCTGCCATTCAATCACGCCCTGAGCCGTAATCCTCTGCTGGGCATTCGCCCGTTCGGGAGCGGCTCGGATGATAGGCGGTCTAACCACCATGCTATCAAAGCCGCGTTGAGAAAAAGGGTTCGGCCAATGGAATGTATCCACGAAGCATGGCCTCAAGCATTGTCAACGATTCAGAAGGGGAAGGAAGGCATTTGCTGCCTTCTCGCATGCATTTGCGACATCGTCAAGACGTTGTAGAACCCTGTACATGTGCATGGCTGCAAGTGGGGAGTCGTCCCCATTGCTGAACACATAACTTGCAGCGTCAGCCTCCACTGTATCCGCTTGATGCTCCATGAGGTTCACCTCTCTGATGTGCGTTGCAAGGATATCTCGAGCTGCTTTGGTCTCTCCACTGATGGTGAATTCTCTCAGTGCGTTAACAGTGTCTTCGTAAGTTGCAACCGTTATGGCTACAGCTTCAGCCATTATCTTGAGTTTGGTCTTTGCTTCTTCATCATCGTAAAGTTCTCTGAATGCAAGTTGCTCCGCAACGTTCTGAGCATAATCTGCAATTCTGTCTTGACGCGTGACCATGTGCAAGAAATCATCCATGCCAACTTGGATGCCAAACCTCATGTCTTCGCTCACCATCTTGCGTAGGTCCGCCTTGATATTGTCTGCTTCCAATTCAGCATCGATGGTGGCCTTGATTGCTTCTGATGGATCGTTACCATCGCATGCATCATTGACGGCCTTGAGCATGTGGTTAACGGTCACTTCAACCGATTGAGCGTGCTCATGGAACTTGTGGAAAGGAGAGGTTTGGAGGCGCTCTTGGCTTGCATCGGAAAGGGCTTCTTCGATGTGTATTTCGCCGCCGCTCTTCCAGATGGCATAGCCTACTGCAATGAATGAGAGGGGGAGAATCACGATCATGTTCAGCAATGAGCCGCCTGATGCTACAAAGAGAACGATGGCCCCAAACGCTGCTACAGGAACACTTGCCACCCACGAGGCTGCAATTTTTCCGAACACTCTGAAGTCAACCGCTTTTGCACCGCCAGCAAGCCCTACACCAACAACGGCACCGACCAATGTATGCGTTGTTGACACTGGAACGGCAAGGAAAGGCATTGAGAATATGAGAATGGTTGTTGCTGCTCCGAATTCAGCTGCGAAACCACGGGTTGGTGTAATGTCGGTGATTTTCTTACCGATGGTTTCCATAACTCGCCAACCCCATGTCATGACACCGATGGCGATACCAACAGAGCCGAGGAGAACGAGCCAAAGCGGGATTGGGGCTTGCTCAGCCAACTGAAGGTCGGGGTTTGAGAACACGTCCCAAACGGCAGCCATTGGCCCGATAGCATTGGAACGGTCGTTTGCTCCGTGTGCGAAAGCGACGTATGCGGCAGTAATGATTTGCAACCAAACAAAGATGCGCTCTACGCCCTTGAAGCCACGAACTTCTTCTTCGATGTTAACGCGGCGGAGGACAATGTAAAGCACAAGGCTTGCAAGTGCACCAATACACGCTGCAAGAAACAAAGCGTTGAGTGGAAGCCATGCATTTTCCGCGTAGGGATTGAAGACACCATTTTCCTTTGCAGGTAACCAGTTTGATTTGTCAATCCAGCCGTTTGAATGTGCTCGAGAAATAAAACCCTTGAGCGCTTTGAACTGTAGAGCGAGGCCCAGAACAAAAAATGTGGGGAAGGCAAGAATAGGAGCTAGCCACTTTGACCGAGATACTGGGTCGTCGTTATCCAATACTGTTTTCTTGATAATCATGTATGAAAAGAAGGCGATGAGGGCGCCCATCAACGGGCTTGCAACCCATGACATGACAACTTGACCAACTTTCTCCCAGTTGATGAGTTCCATTTCCCACTTGACTTCAAGGACCAATCCAACACCGATGATTCCACCGATAATCGAATGGGTCGTAGACACAGGGAGGCCCATGCGTGTCGCGATGGTCAACCATGTAGCGGCCGCCATCATTGCTGCAATGAATCCAAGAGCGATATCTTGGGACAAGAGGGCGTCGGCAACAACTCCCTCATCATTGAACGGCACGACAAGAATACCCTTTCGGACCGTGTCAGTGACTGCATCGCCAGCAAAAAATGCTCCAGCGAATTCAAAAATTGCTGCAATGACCACCGCTTGTTTGAGTGTTAGCGCTCGTGAACCAACAGAGGTCCCCATAGCGTTTGCGACATCATTTGCTCCAATGTTCCATGCCATATAGGCACATACAACGATTGACAACCCAATTAAAATGAGGATGAGGGAGTCCATGTTTGCATCCATAGAATATTGGTACTTATACGAGATGATGTATAATCTATATAGGTATATAGCGAGAGGAGTGCATGCCTCTCGGACCTGGCGACCATGAAGTGCGGAAATTACAGGCTACTGGCGGCAGTACGTTCACGTTAAGCCTCCCAAAACCCTGGGTCCTCAACAATCAACTTGAGCCCCGGGACTCTCTGCGAGTTGATTGGAGGCCAAGCGGAGCGTTGCGGATTACTCCTTTGGACCACGCAGTAAATATCGAGCAACAAATCTATTTCAATTTTGAGCTGCTTCCTGAAAACAGCCTTCACGACCACCTCATGGGAGCCTACATTTCCGGGGCTGACTTTATTCAAGTGTCGTTTGACCCGAAAAGCAAGCAAGCACTGAAGCATTCAGTTCGTAGATTCCTTCGCTCTACACGCGGCTTTGAAATCATGGAAGAAGGGGAGGCGAAGGTTGAGTTGCGATGTTTGCTCAACGCAGGTGATATGCCACTTCATGCAAGTTTGAATCGGATGTACCTTCAAGTTACCTCGTTGATGAGAGACATCATTACCGTTTTCGATGGAGAAGATGAGGAGTTCATTTCTGATGCTGAAGAACGTGAAAGCGAGGTCGATGCCCTTCTTTATCTCATCGAACGACAAGTGCGGATCTTGCTTGACTCACATTTGGTGGCTACAAAACTGAATTTAACCCGTAGCCAAGCGCTTGAATATGCAAATTTAGCAAGGTGTTTGGAGCGAATGATGGACCATGCTTTCACCATAACTCAACACATGACGGAATACCCCATGATGATCAAAGAAATGTCAAAGACAAGTCTTGTTGAATGCATACCCAAATGGCAAAACTACCTCAAAGAGTTGATGATCAACATCAGAACTCGTGATTCCGTCCGAATTGAAGAAGCCCGCCACCATCTGAAAGAATTACAGCGAACACTATTGCAATATGAACACGAACTCTTGTCATCAGAGCGTTCAAAGAAGTGGATGGCCCAAAGCCTCAGTTTTTCGGAATCAATTCGGAGGCTGTGTGCCTATTCCAGAGATTTCGGTGAAATCCTCCTCAATTTGAAGATTTCAACTGAAATGATGCGCATCCGCGAGACGGTGTAATCAAAAACACCTGCTTTATTTTTAACATCTTTGTGTTGGCGAATTTACCTACTCTTCAAATAGGGCGGAGCCCAAGTAATCTATGAGGAAAACTCAGAGGATGAGACACATGGATAGAGAGCTTGAAACGTATATTGAAACAACAATGAAGAGTCAAAAATACAGGAGTGGAATATTCAGTTCCTTTATTGGTCGCTTTGCGGCAGCAATCGCATTTTACCGAAGCGGCGTTGACAGTCGTGGAGTCTATCACTCAAGGAAGGGGGCGTACTGAATGGATGCATATCTTGAGAGTTATGTTGACCAGGTAATGGACGGCCAAATTACTCGTAATGGGATCTTTCGTTCTTCCCCATTCTCTTGGGTTCGAAGCCTCTTTTCAAAGAAGTAAGCAAGCCCTTTAGAACAAATAGTTGAAGCATCACTTGATGCGAACGCCATGGATTCCGCATTTGCTTGGCCTCCTAACGCCTCTGGCATCGCTTGGAGGCCTCTTGTTAGGGGGCTGGTGGATGGGAATTACCCTGTTGCTGTTGATTGGAATCTATCCGATTCTGGAAACGCTCTTGGGAAAAAGTGACGTTACCTCGCCGCTTCAAGACGGTAGGGCGTACAACATCATTCTTCATCTTCATGGAATATTGGTGCCCCTTGTCGTTGTTGTATTGCTTTGGCGGGTTCATCAAGATGGCCTTACCTTCTTCACAACCCTTGCCATTCTTTCTGTAGGGCTCAGCAGTGGAGCCTCTGGAATCGTTTCTGCTCACGAACTTGGACATCGAAAACCAAGGTCAGCAAGTTGGTGGCTTGCTCGAATGAGTCTTTTTTCAGTGTTATATCTTCACTTTACAACCGAACACAATTACACGCATCACAAACATTGGGCAAGAGATGTCGATCCTACTTCTTCGCCTTGGGGAAGAAGCCTCTATCGGCATTTCCTGATGACAATCCCTCAGCAGGTCCGGGGGGCTTATCGTGCACGGCCAGATGATACACGTCGGGCCTTACTGATTGAAGCAGCATTTCTTCTGATTTTGGGAGTGGCTACTGTTGATGGGTTGATTGCCTTCTTAGGACAAGCGTTCCTCGCAGTATTCTTACTTGAATACGTGAACTATCTTCAGCACCATGGTCTGCGGCGAGAAGAAGGGGAGCGCGGCGGTGCGCACCATGCTTGGGAGAGTCGCCATCGGCTTTCTCGATGGACACTTCTTGAATTGCCGCTCCATCCCGCCCACCATCTAAAATCCAGCACACCGTACCAACAGCTGAGGGCTTACGATGAGGCCCCCCAACTCCCTCATGGATACTATGTCATGTTCCTCATCGCCTTGGTCCCGCCATTGTTTAACTGGACAATGAAACGCACCCAAACAGATTGAGACGGGGGTCTCCAACAAAATTTCTGTCCCGAACCGATTATGAACACTCAGCCCTTGAAGCAAAATGAGGGGGAGCGATGCGACAGAACTGGCCACCTGCAAAAGTCGCTTTAACGCCGGGAAAGCGCGTCTTGTTCTTGACCAAGGATTTGACCCTCATCAAACAACAACTCTACGACGGAGTCAACCTCAGAATGGAGGACTTGAGGGTCGAGGATTTACTGGATGACATCAATACTGACGTGATGACACCCGCTTGGGTTTGCTTTGACCATGACCCAGCAGAAATTGCAAAGAATGCTTATGCTGGACTCATACACAATGGAATTCGTGTCTTTCGAGAAAATGCGTTAAAGGACGGTGGTTTTGAAGTCATTGTCTCTGGTCAGCGTAAAGGAACCGGTTCAAGCCGAGAAACGGCAGCACAATGCGAACGATGGGCGGGGATTAACATTGTGATTGCGGCTTCGTTCGCTCCGATCCATGAACGCAACAACATCAATCTAGGGCAACTCATGGCTGGACATGCCATCTTGGAACGATTGCAAAATGGGGAAGAAATCGCTCTGGAGGAATTCACAGGAACCTACGATCCAGTGACTCAGCTCATCTTGGAGCGAGGGGGTTTGTTTCCCTTCGCAAAGGCACTCAAGGCCGATGAATTGCACCTGCCCCCTCTGAACACCCCTGCCAAACCGATGACCATGGCTGAACATATTATCAGTCGCAATTTGGTTGGACAAACCGAGGGTCAATGCGTCAAACCAGGAGACCCCGTCATCGCACAAGTTCAGGGTGGGTATTCTCATGAATTCACAACAGCCCAAGTCCACACCTTCCTTCAAGAAGAGTATGGGGCCCAGTACACTCTGCCAAACCCGAGTAAATTTGCAGTCTTTGAAGACCACTTGCTCTACGCTCACCACAACCCCAAATTCGTCCCATTCATGCACAAAGTGCAGACCTTGCGGGACCTTCAAGTTGCATTCCAGAAGCACGCGGGTGTTCGCGATTATTCCGCAACGGATGGTGTGTCGCCTGGGATTTGCCATCAAGTCGCTCGTGAAGAATTTATTGAGGTGGGGGATTTCATTCAAGCCACTGACTCTCACACCTGCATGGGCGGTGCATCAAATGCCCTTACGTGGGGAGTGGGGGCTACAGAATATGCAAACTTGGTGAGTGCTGGATTTACATTCGTCAAGGTTCCAGAATCCATCCGTTTTGAATTGGTTGGGAAACTCCACCAGGGGTGCACGGCAAAAGATGTCATTCTCGCCATTCTTGCTAACCATGCTCGTAAAGAATTGACCCTAAACAGAAGCATGGAATTCGGCGGACCGGGTCTTGCTTCACTCTCCATTGATGAACGGGCCACTTTGTGCAACATGGCCACCGAATGTTCGGGTAGAACAGGGATATGTGAGGCTGATGATGCCCTCTATGAGTGGATGGTTTCCGCACAACCACACCTTACCATCGACGGGCAAAGGGCTCGTTCAGTTCATCCGGACTCTGGCGCACATTATGATGGGGGCGTTCACGTCATTGACCTGTCGAGTATCGTCCCGATGGTAGCCCATCCAGGCAACCCTGACGAAGGGGTACCAAGCGACCCAACAAATGGAGCAACCATCAGTGAGATCGGTTCGGTTGACATCGATATCGCCTATGGAGGGTCTTGTACCGCCGGCAAAGAAGATGATATTGCCTACTACGCCGAAGTCTGTGCTGCAGCCAAACTTGCCGGCCTTCAGGTAAAAGACGGCGTTGAATTTTACATCCAATACGGTTCAGGTCAAGTAAAGCAACTTGCTGAGGACAGGGGGTGGCATGAACTCTTCCTTGAAGTCGGAGTCAAACTCATCGACCCTGGATGCGGCGCCTGCATAGGGGCTGGCCCTGGGGTTTCAATCACTCCAGACCAAGTCACCGTTTCAGCCATCAATCGTAATTTCCAAGGGCGCTCCGGGCCGGGTAAATTGTATCTTGCAAGCCCACTAACCGTCGCAGCATCTGCATTCACCGGCATCATCTCATCTTGGCACCCTGGACTCTTCGTATGAGTTCCGTGCAAATCTTTGGCTCAAAAAACGGTTGCCTTCATCACAATCTTACTGCTTTGTATATGTACCCTCAAAGAAGCGGGTATGTCATCTGTCGGCCCGACGTCATCAAGACGAAGGAGGACCGATGGGGTGATGCGCATGGCAGGAACTGCAGAACGAATGGCAAAAAACCAGAAGCAGGTTGCAATTTCAGAATTTTTTGAAAAGAACAAACATTTCCTCGGGTTTGACTCCCTCACTCGTTCATTGATCACCGCAGTAAAAGAAGCGGTTGACAACTCATTGGATGCATGTGAAGAGGCTCGTATTCTTCCTGAGGTTCGTATACAAATCACCAAGATTGATGACAAAAAGAACATCGTCGAACTCAAATCAGAGGATAACGGCCCTGGTATCCCTCAGCGAAGCATTGAGAAGGTCTTCGGACAATTGCTCTTTGGTTCCCGATTCCATGCCATCCGCCAATCAAGAGGACAACAGGGGATTGGAATTACTGGCGTAGTAATGTACAGTCAATTGACGACCGGTCGGAAGACTCACGTTCGCTCAAAAATCGCAACTGAAGCATCTGCAGCAATTGTTGATATCGGCCTTGATACGCGTAAAAACAAAGCAACCAAGTCAAATGAAACGCGTGAGATTTGGGAACTGGAGGACGGGTCGTTCAAGGAACATGGGCTTGAAATTACAACTCGGATGAAAGCGAAATATCAGAAGGGGAGGCAGAGCGTTTACCAATATCTCCGAATGACAAGCATCGTCAATCCACACGCCGATATCACCTTCACTGACCCTGAGGGGCAAGTCCATCACTGGGCCCGGGTAACGGAACGGTTGCCAACCAAGGTGGAAAGCATCAAACCTCACCCTCATGGAATTCACCTCGGAACACTCCAACGAATGTGCAGTGAATCTACCGATTCTCGTATGACGGTGTTTTTGAGAAATAATTTCTCTGGAATGTCAACTCGCGCCGCGAAGGAATTGCTTCAAGTCGCTGAAATAAGCGAGAAAGCAAAACCGAAATCGCTCAAGCCCGAACAATACAGAGCACTCTTAGAAGCATTTCAAGGCGAGCGGATGTTGAACAACAAGCCCGTTAAATTGCTTAACCCTCCAACGAATTGTCTGTCTCCAATTGAGGAACTTCTTATCAAAAAGGGACTTTCAAAAACCATTGATTCTCGTTTCGTAACCACGATGACCCGCGCCCCCACAGTTACGCAAGGCAACCCATACCAGGTTGAAGTCGGTTTGATTTTTGGTGAAGGAATGCTTGCTGACAAACCTGTAGAGGTGCTGCGATTTGCAAACCGTGTCCCACTCATGTACCAACAAGGCGGATGCCTGCTCACCAAGGCCATCGAATCTGTTGACTGGCGCCAATACGGATTGGACCAAGCCGGTGGAAGAGGCGTTCCAAAAGGGCCTGCTGCCATTCTGGTTCATTTGGCCAGTACCAACGTTCAATTTACCTCTGAAGCAAAAGAAGCGCTTGCAGATAACAGCGAAGTTATGGATGAAACTCGGAAAGCCTTGCTGGAAATGGGTCGCGGATTGCGAAAGCATCTGGAGAAGAAGAAAAAGATGGCAAAAACACAAGAAAAGTTTGAACTCGTCAACGACATTATTCCAGCGATAGCTCAAAAGTCGGCGGAAATCCTTGGTCGGCCTATCCCTGAACTCTCGGGTTCGATTACCAAGATTATGAGCGCTGTTATTGCGGAATCTGAAACCCTTTGGAACAAAGAAACCAAACAAACCGATATCTCAATTACACTGTTTAATTATACTTCACGCGCCCGCTCTTACACACTCTTGGCATCGTGGCCTGAACGAGAAGGAGCTACAATGGAGAACAACAATACTGGTGGCCGCAAGGAAGCCACTGGTGTCTGGGCTTGGAAGCTTGAAACGCTTGATCCAGGCCAAACCTATGTTATCAAATTTTCATTGGCGGGATTGGAAAAGGGTGACTGGACCGATACGGATGTATTCTTCAGAGGAAGTCAAGATGTGATTGGAGCAACAAAAATGGATGAAAAGTTGCTTGAAGAAATTCGCCGTCAAGAAGCTGCGGCAAACGGTGATGAAGAGGAGGAGGCCGCGGATGAAATCCCGATCGAGGAAAGCAAACCACTTCCAGCGCCCGAGGTTCCTCCGCCAAACGGTCAACAAACGTTGTTTGGGGGTGGTGAATAATGTCGAGAACACACAGTAACGATGAGACCAAAATTGCACTGCATGAAGTAGTCGCTGAAATGTATGATAAAATCGTCAAAGGAGAAGCACCGACAATGACATTGCCTGTGCGAACAAAAACCAATATTGGTTTTGATGAGAAATTGGGCGTATACAAATATGGAAAAAAGCGCTCTATTCGAGACGCTACCAGCCTTGGTTCAGCAAAGCAGTTGCTTCGTGCCCTCCATGTCGTAGAATTCATTGAAGAGATGATCGATGCTGGAAAGTCTTCCACCTTGAGAGAGATGTACTACATTTCAGAGGCATGGGGGCTGGGTAAGTTTGGCTCTCAAAATGAGTCAAACAATCTTGCCGAAGACCTTGAGGTCGTCACAAAGTGCCTTCGTGAAGATTTCAAACTGCGACCTGAAGAAGATGGAGCGCGAATGATTGGAAACCTCACCCTGCGCGAACGAAACCGCCGTGGTGAATGGATGCGAATCAATGCAAGAGATGATGTTGGTGATTCGGGTTATGGTGTGCCATACAATGTTGAAGAAGAGAAAATTGAGTTGTTGGAACACGATATTAATTTCATCATGGCCATTGAGACCGGTGGAATGTTTGACCGGTTGATAGAAAACGGTTTTGATGAAGCTTACAATTGCGGTCTGCTTCATCTCAAAGGACAACCTGCTCGCTCTACTCGCCGAATCCTCAAGCGCATGAGTGAAGAGTGGGATTTACCAGTTGTTGTATTCCTTGACGGCGACCCGTGGTCATTCCGTATCTTCGCATCAATTGCATACGGGGCGATTAAAACAGCACACATCTCTGAATATTTAGCAACACCCAGTGCAACTTACCTTGGAATCACAGCTGACGACATTATGGCCTATGACCTTCCAAGCGACGACCTATCGCCACGAGATATTGAAGCCCTGAAGGCCGAGTTATCCGACCCACGATTTGCTGACCCTTGGTGGCAGGAACAAATCAACATGATGCTTGAACTTGGGAAGAAAGCTGAACAACAATCGTTGGCCAAATACGGGCTTGATTTCGTTACCGACACCTACCTTCCTGAGAAATTGGCAGACCTTGGTTTGGCCTGAGGCCCATGAGCGAGCCTTATGGGGGAAGAGGGTATGGAACCCAACATGCAAGCCCCATCTGAGGACAAGCGTTCACCTTGGCCCATGCGGCTGATAGGGTTTGGTGGCGTATTGATTCTCCTCGGGACGGTCATGGTGATGAGTCAAGGAGACCTTCTCTCTGAGGCCTTTGACCCTCGGGAGAACCATCATGGCGAGTATGTTGGGGAAGGCACATTTGCAACGGGTGTTGTCAACGATACATGCTACAGATTTTACCAAATTGAAGGCGACTCGCCCATGGACGTTGAACTGAGAAGGGTTGCTGGCTCAGCAGCCGTTGGCGACGCCTTGGAAGAATCAAATTGTAAACTTGATTTTCAAGCCATGTCAGGAGACAATACCGGGTTCAGAGAAGTCGCATCTTGGGAACTTAATGCAACCGAAAAATACGTGTTGGATATTCAATGTGAAGAAGATTGCAGCGAGACCTCTGGTTGGTTTGTTTCAATCGATTCATATCAGGATGAATTCTTCTCCTCAACATGGTTGATTGCCGGGGGAGGGTTGTGTTGCTTTGGTGTCCTCATCACCCCAATCGCCCTCATCGTTTACCTCGCTTCCAAACCAAAACGAGGGGCGCGTGTGATGATGATCAACGCAGATGGAACGCTTTCACAGGTCACTGATTTCACACCAGACCAAACGATGCAGTTCCAACAAGATGAACAAAGAGCGCCGCCACCAATCAATGAGAATGTTGCTCCGCCTTTTGCCGATACCACTGCTAAAAGTCCCCAAAGCGAAGATTTTGTTGACGGGAAGTCCGATGTAGCAGCAGGAAACCTGCTGACAACCGAACAGGTATTTGCTCTCATGAAGGGTGATGTTGAAGCGGCCCAAGACCATGCCAAAACTGACCGATACCAGGGTGAACAACCGAAACGTGCTGAGGAAGAAGCCGCAAACGCCGCAGCAATTCTGTCATGGGATGAGGGAGTCCAACCAATTGAAGTCGGCGTAACCAAAGTCAAGGAACAACCTTCCCTTCGTATGAGAAAAGAAACCTCATCATCGGTTGGAAACGACAATGATTGGAAAGACTGGGATGAACAATAACCAAATCGGTGAGTTCAAAGAGGAGTGGGCACTAGTCAACCATAGGTTGAGAAGATGACAGAACTGGACACAGCCCTTTATCTCCTGCAAAACAAGACACGTCGCCTCATTGTTGAGCGCTTGGTCCGAGAGCCCCACTATGCAATGCAGTTGGCAGAATTGATCGGAGTCAGCCAACCTGCTGTGGTCAAACATCTCGGTGAATTGGAAAGCGGCGGTTTGGTTTCCAAGCAAAAGGTCCCATCCAACAAAGGAGGGCCGCCCCGAACCATATACAGTGTTGATAGGGCGTTTTCTCTGCATATTGACCTCGGCCCAGACCTCTTTCGATGCGAAACGCGAAGGTTGCCAAAAGGTGGCCCTATGCGCTTATCTCCAAAATTACCACAGGCATCCCAGTCTATTGCTGAATCGTTGAGTGGCCGTAAGAAAATTGCAGTCGCAGAAGGATTAGCGCACTTGCGTACGCTTGCCCAAGTGATGGACGATCTGGATGCTCAACGAGACGCCGTTGTTTCCCTTCACCAGCACATCCGCCAACGGGTATCTGCTGGTGTTGAAGCAGACTTTGAGCAATACGAAGAGCGCACCATTGTCCAATCCATCGTTGAATCGGGCGGAGAACGACTTGACATTACCGCTCTCATCCAGAAAGAACTGGTTGGGGAAGCAAATGTGGGTGAGATGATCGAAACCATTCGTTCTCAACTTGAGCGTCAAATCGCTCGCCGGTCAGGGCATATCATCGCTGCACCGCTCAACACTGAGCTTCGCTGGTACCTCGGACCTGGGTCAAATTAAGACCCAATATCTTTGGTTTCATCAAAGGTCTTCTTCGGCAAGAACCGACACAAGTGAAGATTGTTCAGCGAGGCGCTTGTTAACGTCATCACGACGGCCTTTGCCGACGAGATAAACAACGCCGAGTAGGGCCACGGTAAGGACGATGACTGCGAACGGCAAGGCAGTCTTTGCGACTACTTCGCTGGCAACATCGAGAAGCGGGCTGTCTGATTCAAGGGCTTCTCCAATGGCCTTGACGTTATCGCGTTCGTCAGACTCAACGATCTCATTGCTTGGGTCAATAACGACGTAGACACCTTTGCTACCTGCACTGACTGGGTAGAGGAGATAAAGTTCGATCTCTTTGGCATCCTCGGTATCATCGGGCGCTAAGAGTGCTCCAACAACCTGTCGCATTACAACACGCTCTTCCTCACAGCCGTTGTTCTTCCGGATTTCTTTGATGATTTCAGGGTCATTCACTTTGTCGTATTCACACAACACAATCTCGATGTTTGTGGCGTGAACGTTACCTGTGTTCTGTAGAATGATACCAATCGGAATGGTGGAGTCAACCTCGCTGCTGTAGGACGGTGGCGTGATAATTTCCTTGATTTCCAAATTCGGAGCACGTAGACGGAGCGTTACAATGAATTCGTTTGTATCAAAGTCGTCTCCTCCCCATTCAGGTGAATCATCATGATCTCCGTTATTCTCCATATTTCCGAACATTGAGACGACCTTTAATCCAAGGTTACGTGTGTCAAGCTTTGCGTTCGTACCAATGGATACGGCTGCAACAACGGAGGCGACTTCGTACGGTGCCATCTCAGGGAGGCGGTATTCGCCGATGTCACTGAGGTATACACATTGGTCTTCAGGGAAGGAAGAAGCGGTTGAAACTTCTTCAATACATGCTTCTTCAACAACAACATCAGCGCTGATTTGCTTAAGCATGTACCATTCGACACTCCACTCACTGAGCGTGTTCATGCCTGGAAGGACATTCCAAAGCAATTCATTCCCGTCGGTTTGAGCGGTGTGGTTGTTGAGTGTTGGGACGTCGGGGACGTTTCCATTGTTGGTCACATTGAAGGTGAAACGAACCACCTTGCCAGGAGCTGATGTTTTGACGGCATTGTCAACATTTGGATCCATTGAAATTTGCATGTCATGGAATTCTTTAACGGTCACGGAGAGTATAATCGTGTCTCGTAGTCGCGTTTCTCTTCCAGAATCATCGGGGTAGGCTTCCTCAGAATAGGCTTGGAGTACAACGGTGTACTCGCCTGCATCGACCTTGTTTGGTACATTCATGAGGACATCAAAGGCCTGATATGTATCTGGTGAGAGTTCCATCAAACTGTCTCGTGGAATGTCAATGTCCCAAATGACGTCAACGCCAAATGCATCGGTGACACGCGCAAGGCGGAAGTCAAAGCGATCCGGTCCGTTTCCGTCATTGGAAACAGAGATCGGCAGTGTAATCTGTTCACCTGGATTGACTTCAAGCGTGGTACCAACATTCGGGTCGATTCCAGCATCCAAGATGTACTCATGGATGACATTGGTTGAGAGAATAATGGAATCTGAAATCCTCGGATATCCGTCCAGATAGGCCTTAATTGTAACAGCAGGACCAAGCCCTGCAGTAGCATTCGTTGGAGCACATACATCAACGCTAACGGTCTTCGTTACGTATTCATCTGAACCTGAGATTGTCCAAGGGATCGGTACGCCGAGAGCTGCATCGGGGTCATTTGATGCATCGGTAAAGTCAACATCAACAACCCAGTTTTCAATGGTCCAAGCATCTGAGTTGATGCCATCTGGCTTCACCTCTGGTGCGCCAGGTGTTACGAATACCAAATCTCCCGAATCGTAATTCTTGGTGATGTCGATCTCGTAAGATGCGCATTCACCCGGAAGAACATACGAACTTGTATCATCAATCGCAAATTCAATGTTTCCTGTTGAACGTATAGAGACGAAAACACTCAGTTCAAGGATGTCGTATGTTCCTTTTTCAACCGACTTAATCGGTTCGCCTTCAGACCATCCTTTGACATAGATCACGAATGCTCCGGGGTCTTCAGTAGTTGGCACACTGACTTCCAAATTCTTCGTCACGGATTGCCCGGGGTCAAGCTCTACGCGGGTTGGGAAATTGATTTGCCATCCAAATGGTAGAAGCCACTCTTGCTGTCCTTCAAGGCTATTGGAATCCCAGAACAAGAAGGCGTCGTTGACGTTTCCTGTGTTGGTAATCGTAATCGAGAAGATCGCCGTCTGTCCTTGTTCAATATCAGCCATGCTGTGTGATGTATCCAGATTAATGCCGTGAACGACGTCCATCAACGTAAGGGTGGTAATGTCGTTTTGGATTGCTGGGTCCTTGTAGGACTGCGCTGTGACTTCAATCTCTGCGAGTTCGTCTCCATTCGCCTGGTAAATTGAAGGTGCTTGGACACGCATGTAGAAACGGATGTCTTCACCGCCTTCCAAGAAGATTGGCGTATCTGGGAAGATGCTTGAGTGGTTGGATGCGAAGTAGAGATTGGCAGTCCAGTTCAATGGAACTCCGGAGATGTTCAAGCCGTAGGTATCAGCCACCAAGTCCTTCGGACCCGGGGTCGAGTTGTTCATGGTCATGTTGTAGATGGTTTGCTCTCCTGGTTCAATCACGTGGTAGAAGGTCTCCCCTTCATCGTATTCAAGGTCAACTTGGCCAGTAAGCACGTGAGAATAACAAATCGTGAATCGATTGTTGTTGCCATCATCGCCGCACTTATTGGTATCAGACCATGCCAAATGAGCCCCACTTCCCAAATCATTGGAGAAGGCCGGGGGCATACCGATACTCGGTTGTCGCCCACTATTGGGCCCTAACTTGTTGGAATTCCAAGACGTAACTGGAATCGCTTCCCACGCATCAAGAGCAGTCAAACCATCGCCCGTCAAGTCGGTTTGATTCAACCGAACGTACATAATTTCTTCATTCGCTGAGGTGTTGCCCGAATCAACCCACGCAATGTGGATGTTGTTTTGGTCGTCGGTGAGCAACGATGGGAACACTGAGTTGCCTGCGTATGGAGAGGCCGGTGGAAGGCCGTTCTTTCCTTCTACATTGGAGATGGCGACGTCGTTAATTCTCTTGATGGCGTAGGTTGACAATCCTTCTTCAGCACCGTCCCAAACTCCTGCTCCTTGAAGTCGCAGTTTGGTATAGTATACCTCATAGTTGGTGTCCTTTTCAAATCCGTAATCACGTCCATCCATCCATGCGATGTGTGTGTTGCCTTGCATGTCAACTCCGATTGAGGGGTGGAAAGAATAGGCGTCATCGATCGTCACTCTGGTGTCGTTTACAACTACCAAGTGGCCGTCTGCAGCGGGTCCTGTATCTTCCATGTAGGTTTGGCCTTGTACGGAGTGGCCTGCCGCTCCGGGAACAAATCCTGGGTCGTTGTTCATCTTTGCATAGGGGTCAAGAACGGTCATGTAGATTTCACGAGAGTTGTTGGTGGAAATGTAGACCATTGCTTCAACGAGAAGCGCCATTTGGTTTTGCCCGTTTCCTGAAGGGAACTCGTAGGCTTGTCCACCTGCATCGGTGTTTGCAAGTGTGTTACCGGGGCAGTTTCGAGTTTGAGTGGAGACGATGCCGTTCGGGCATTGAACCAAGTCCATGAAGTGAGATTGGATGTTTCCTGCTCCACCGTATCCTTGGCCGTAAAGACCGACTGGGATAACTCCGGCAAGAAGACAGTTGTCGTGAGCCTCTTGAATTGAGGATTTGTCATCAGCTTGTTGAGACGGGTCGCCGTCCTTTGGTCCCTCGTCAGAAACTGGGATGACGATCTTTGTGGCGTTAGGGTTCCAGCGGTGGTCTGAACCGGTTGGGGGGTTGCCAGGAACGTTTCCTTGAGCGTCCTTCCATGAAAGACAGGCCCAGTTAGAACCGGGGCCCCAGTCCTCACCGGAGTAGCCGGAGTAAGTATTGCCATTGTATACGGTACCTGGGAGTTTGCGGATTCCACCGGAGTCGTCGCCGGGAGTTTGTCCAAGTGGTGTTGTCCTTGGCCCAGAGTTCTGGTTGTATCCTTGGCAGTTTCCGGAACTTGCAGCGCCCGGCAGAGTGTTGCCCAAACCGTAGATGGTTTCATACACGGTCATGTTGGCAACTTCAAGCATAGGTTTGATTCCTTGGAAGTATTGTCCAGAAGCAAAGTTTCCACCGTAAACAACGGTGCAAATATCAGCCCATTCAGTGTACATTGAACCGGATGTATCTACGATAAACGACAGTTCTACCTTTCCGCCACGAGTATCATCCCAAGCGATTTGAACGTAATCGTTTGCATCTACGACGACATCGGGGTGTCCTTTG
Source organism: Methanobacteriota archaeon (assembly GCA_002726495.1). Lineage (GTDB taxonomy): Archaea > Thermoplasmatota > Poseidoniia > Poseidoniales > Poseidoniaceae > Poseidonia. Next base: position 22,973 of record PBTH01000043.1, read on the forward strand.
TGTCCGATGATTGGAGTGAGGAGGGTGTCGTCGAAGAGTGTTACTATTGCGCCTGAAGCGATATCAGGTTGAATCATGGAGTAGTAAATTTGAGGTTGGTTGTAGAACTTTCCGAGTTCGTCATAATTGTCTTCCCAAACGATGTGAATGTTGTTTTGGCTGTCGATGTCAAGAGCTGGCCAATCGCGGTTTTGTGACCGGCGAGAGATGATCGTGTCATCAATGGCGGTAATCGTTCCATCGTCGGAAGCCATACCGTCCATTGGTGAAGCCCACGGGTTAAGGGCGGTATACATGATGGCGTGCTGCCCGGATTTATCTGCCCAAACGATGTGAACTCGGTCAAGTTCATCGACTTTCATATCAGGGTGCCAAATCTTGTGCAATCCCGGATTTGTTATTTGTGTGGCATCAATTAACGTTTCTCCGCGCGGCGAGAGCATTGAATAGTAGAGGTGTTGATTGTTTCGAGTCCAAATAACGTGAACGTTTCCTGAACTGTCCGAACCGACGGCAGCTTGCGAATCGGAAGCCGTACCACCGTCAACAATCTGTACTGCTTCTGTGATAACGACTGTACTTGCTGCAACGCTGACGCTTGCCATGAGCATGCTTGACATAACTGACAAAAACATGATTGCTGCAAGACTGATTGACTTTGTTTTTTGATTCATGGGGCCACCTCTAATGAAAGAACAAGCAATCGGTGCGTGTCTTCCTACTTAACCGCGCCCCCTTTCGGTCTCTATCAAAGAGGACCAGTGCCCCGTTTTCTAATCGGATTTAGGAGATTTGAAATTGCGGTATTTATGCCCACTCTGATGGGTCAAATCCTGAGCCGAAAGACATTTTTTCATCGTATTCGATTTTTGGCGTATTTGTCTCGCTCAAATCCATTGGAGTTTTTTGTTGCCCGTCTTTTGCCTTCTGCCAGTCATCAACTGGACCCGGTTTTCCAACACCTGGCCCGTACGAATATTTTATTTCATGAATCAAGGCCAATTTAGCAAGCCATAATTTACGAAGGCCATTCATAAATTCGTTTTTGCTCAAACCATCAAACCAAATCGGCAAACTTACGTTAAACGCTTGGAGTGGCCCCGGTTTTTTCTCGTCCTGATGGCCCATGTGGATGACCCAGTCAACCCCTGAACGGATCAGATGCAAGCGGCTTTCATGTATCCATTCGCCCCAATCACTCTCGCCATCATCCATATGTTCCTTCATTTCTTGTTGCTGCCCTTCATCGACTCGGGTCATACTGGATAAAGCAACCAAATCCCTCCCCTTAGGAATGACAACTGCAAACATATGTCCCTGTTTTCCACCAGGATAGCGGACAAGGAAATGTGCATTTGCCCTAGGATCATTTTGTGCTTTGACGGTGAGGCGCTCTTCTGTGAACCACTCTTTGAGTTGTTCGGCTACATCATCGGGGGCCATGTTACGCCCAAGACTTCCTCCCGTTTGAACCGAACCCTTTCGGTTCTGACGTTAATCGTGATGTTCTAAAAGCTCATTGAGGTGCTTAATGAGTTCACTGTGAACGCTGTGTTTCATGGTTTGCCGCCGCCATGCCTTGCGTCCATCTACAAAATCATCCCAGGTCCAAGAGAATGTCTTTCCACTGAACCAGAATACAGGAAACAGCCCCACATAGAACAAGCATAGGGTAAGAATGCGCATGCCATCAGAATCGCCCAAAACGAGACGCCAATCAAATCCAATCGTATTCGTAATGCCTTCATGGAAAAGGACCCCTCCTCCCAACCATAGCGCAGCGACAATTGGCCAAACGAGAATAGAGCCAAAGAAGGCTGCAAGGAATTGGTAACTGGTCCGAGCGTCAAGGCCTTCGTCCGTAGAGTCGCCGAGAATCCTGCCAAGTGCAACTTGGAATCCCAAGGAAGTCAGCGTAAACGGTAAGAATGCTAAAAACAAAAAAGCCCTTAATAAAAAGGGAAACAAGTGAAGAGGATTTGCCCGACGAAGGCCTCTTCCTGTTGCATTGAGGTCCCGCCCATCAAGTCCGTGTTGTTCCAAAATTTCTACTGCTGACTTTGCTTGGTTTATCCGCTCCCCTTCAAGCGGAAGCGGAGGTAGTTGCTCTTGTCCTTGTACAAGTTGCTGTTTAACAGCCCGTGCTGCATGAACCTCTTCTTGCCATGTAGTAAGATTTGATTTTCCAGCTTTGGCCTCCAAATGGGCAAGTAAATGCAATGCTCGATGCTCTTCCCATGAAGCGGTATTCGCGGTAAATGCTGGGAGGCGTTCTTGGATTTTATCACGTACTGCAAAAACAATCTCTGCTGGCGGCTCAACCCAACTGCCTTTGCCAACAGCCTCTACCAATTCATCAGGAATCGTTTCTTCTGGGATTGTAACTGGCGTTCCAAATTCAATGTACTGGTCGGTCCTGAAGTATTCTCGGCGGCGGTAATGGAGCCCTACGGGAAGCAGGGTGGGCATCGGAAGGTCGTTGGCTTTCGCCAAGGCTGCGGCTGCAAGTACAGTTCGAAATGGCCCCGTACGAAACCGAATCATGTGAGAATTATCGTGACTTGTCCCCTCTGGAAATAACACACAGCCAAAACCATGAGTGATTCCACTCGCAAGAGCGAGTAAAGATCTACCGTTGATGTGTTGGGCTTCTTCTTCAGTGCACCCCCCTCGCAAGAGTTCTGCCTTGCGGACGACGGGTTGTACAGCCAATTTTCTTGTCCACCATCCAAGCAAAGGTCTTGTGACCAAATCATGGCGGCCGCCGACGACAAATTCCTTTGGGTGTTGAAGGAAAACGCCAAGCGGATCCATTAGCCCGTTTGTATGCCAAGCACAACACATGGACCCGCCCCCTGCTTGAGTCAAGGGCACTTCTCGAGAAGTTGAGGTTGTTCTGAACTGAATGGAAGAAACACGCCTGCACATCCAAAACGCTACCTTTGTCCAGAAATAAGAACCGGGTATCGTGGAATCATATGTTGGAAGTGGAGTTGCTAGCAATTTATCCATCCTCATCTTCTTTGCCGACGAGGACAGTATCGGGAGTTCCTCTCCGTTATGGCGTAATTCTTCTTGTTCGGTAACAATCGTTGCCATCATTCCTCAACTCCATGTAAGGCAGAAGATAGAGTGGCAAGTTGTTCGTGGTTAGGCTCTCCTTGAGGTCGCGGCGGCCACATAGACATGAGCGTCCCGCCTCCATCTCCCTTGTTTCGGGGCAGGATGTGGATGTGGACGTGTGGGACTTCCTGGCCTGCAAGAGGGCCGTCGTGGATACAAACGGTGAAATCGGTCGTGGAGAAATGTCGCCCGAGAACACGTTGCACTTCTGTGACGCCGTCCATTAGGGCTGCCCTTTCTTGGGAATTGAGTTCCGATAGACGTTGTACGCCTCGTCGCGGGATAACCAGTGTATGGCCCTCTCTACGCGGGAATATGTCCAGGAATGCGTACCAATGCTCACCCTCTGCGACGCGATGAGAGGGGATTTCCCCCGCCAAGATTCTCTCAAACAGAGTCACCATCGGTTCAAGCGAGGGGTTCGTTGCCTTTCTTCATTGTGGAGGAAGAACCCAGTGGCCGCCTTCTCCTTTCTTGAGAGCCAACATTCCAACCGTCCCTTGGTGGTCGACGGTATGATGATGAAGCAAGTCATCGTTTGAATCATCAAAGTCACTACGAATGAATGCACCCCTAGATTCTTCTCTTGCTATGCTAGATTGTGTTGATGCGATAAGCATCCGAACCGATGCTTGGGTCCGGAACAGTTCCAATAGATTCGTATTTGCAATAAGGGAACTTTGGTCAACATGGATTGATTCAGAAATTACTGCGGCAGACTCAAGTTTTGTGAGTAAATTGGAAAGTGAGTCTCCGGAGTTGTCCGAAGAAGAACTGAGTGCTGCTCGCACCGATGCCATGACCGTTCCGCAACGAACAACATGGCCGCCTTCATCGCTGCCCATCATTGCGGAGATATCTGCTGTTGATTGTTCCAAAGCTGCTTGGAGTGATTCAGTAGAACCAAACGAACGTCCTTTCACCCAGTCCCCTGCTTCGGCACCTGCCGCCATTCCTGATACGAGGCCGTCCAACATACGGTTACCTGGGAGGGCGGCCGCACCATGCATTCCAGTACATGCGGCATCGCCTGCAGAAAAGAGTCCTGTAAACCATCGGGCCCATGTACCGGTGACGCACCGGCCCTTTAGGTCCACGGGAAGTCCGCCAATCGTATGTCCAACGGTTGGTTCTAGGGCTATCGTTTGTCGATTCATATCAATGCCAGTACGTTGTTTGACCAACCGGAACAGAGAGCCCCACCAATCAGCATTGCCCCCCATATCCCTTGCATCGAGAACTGGTTGTACTGCAGCCTCAATTGCTGCGCATGCTTCTGTTGGGCTCATGGAGTTGACTTCGATAGGAGCGCCGCTTCCCTCGTGGACACGAGCTCCTTGATTGAGGAGATCCAGTGGCAAGAAAAGGTTGGTTCCCTTGATGGCAAGCGGGTACTTCATGACGAATTCCATATCACGAAGAGGAATGCCTGCTCGAAATGCCATGTCCATGCCAAGGCCCGAGATCCCACTCGTGAATGCTCCTTCAAATCCTTCGTCTGCAATAATGAGGGCTTTACACTGCAGAGCAATGACCTTTCCATTCACCATATCCAGGGCTGTAATCCCTGTAACGGTTTGATTGTTGTGAACCAATGTAAGTGGCACCTGGTCTCCTCTACGGATAACGCCGCGGCGCATGCATTGCTCTTCACTAATTTGTTGCATTTCTCGAGAAGTGGTGCTTCCAGATCCAACGTTGCGAGGTTGGGAATGGCCCAATGATTTCCTTACCATTGGCAAACCTTGCGCGTCTCGGCGGAAATTAACACCTCGGCGTTCCAACAAATCAACAATCTTGACCGCTTTCGCCGTCGTTGACGAAACCATGTCTTGGTCGCAGAGAAATTCCCCACAACGGATCGTATCTTCGCGGTGAGTGCGATTGTTTGGCTCCTGAAGGGGAGCGGCTAAGCCCGATAGTGGGGCCATTCCTGGCTCGCCAAGGCCAGTTGCTGACATCAGTAGTGTATTGGCTCCTTCTTTTGCGGCTTCGGCAGCAGCATGCAATGCTGCGGGTCCGTCTCCTAAAACGATGACATCCCATGCTTCCATGACTTCACTTCCGACATTCCTTGCGAAGCACTGGCCCGCCATAAGGAGCGCGCTTCATACATTTGCAGTCTACCAGTATTTTTGAGATCGTGTTCATCTCAAGAACGGTGTTTTGGGAGTGGTTTTGAAGCCCAAGAACGCGCTTGTTCGAGTTTCTTATTTTTCTGCCTGTAGTGGCTACTGTTCCTGTTTTTGACCATTGTCCTTAGCACACGTGATTCAATAACTACACCCTCGTCGTCCCTGAGGATTACCTGGACATAACGCTCGCCTCGTAACTTCCCACTCCAAGCAACACCAAGCCACAATACGACTCCTTTTTGCAAGTAACGTGGGACCCAATCCAAAGCATCATCTTCGCTGGCGGCATTGAGTTCAACTGCATGGCGGGGTGGTGGGCACGGTTGGAGTTCGAAACGATGATCTCGGACAACAGGCTCTCCGGCAGGGCAAACAACTTCAATGCGAGCAACGGTTGATTTGAACGATTGATTGTTCAAGGCGATAAAGAGGTGCCCGGTTCCCTCTTCACACTCTGAATCCAAAGCCACATCCATTCTCCATGGAGAACGAAGCAACATGGGCGAGCCTGCGAGCAAATCCAATTGAAGGCGTTCAAGAAGGCGGAAGGCGCTTGGTTGCCAGACACGCGCATGTTCAAGAAGACGCTGAAGAGAGCGCCAGTTGAATTTTGAAGACTCGTCAAGTAGAATTGAATCCAACGCATCGGGGCGGATAAATTCCGTTAACTCCGCCATGGCCATTCCATCATCCAGTTCTTCGTTAGCATGAAGGTGAAGGATATAGAGGACACGTTCCCAAGATTGGTCTTTGTCGTAGCCTGGGAGAATACTGTTCCTAAAATCGGTGAGCCATTCCAGCCATTCCAAGTAGAGATCTGGGTCAAGGTGCAGAACAATCAATTCACCTAGAATCGACCCCAGTTGAGTCGGGTGGTGGGTTGGCGCATGGTGGACAAGGCACGGCATTTCATCGCCTTGCTGACGAACCGTATCCGTGGTAAAATACGAGTGGAAGGTGTGAGCAATACCAAGCGTCATGGCCACAAGAAAGGAAAGATTCCACACGAGTGAATCTTCGGCGATAACTGTCCCTAGCCCCAACAAGAAAACGGCGCTGAAGGCAAGAAGAGCATTGACTGAATTGTGGCGGCGTACGTCCGTGAGGCCTTCCAAGATGCGGTCCATTCCCGGTTGGGAGCGCAAGGAGAACTTTCCGCCTGCTGCGTCTTCATCGATTTCTCGCAGCGATATACGTGCCTGCATCGACTGCCACATCGCCTCTCCTGCAAACAAAGGAGGTAGGATGCAAAGGCTGAGTGGAGCCAGCCAGAACAAAATTACGTACCCTGGATTTGGCGGGGCTGTTGTAGGGAAGAGAACTGAAACCAGAGCCACAATGGCGACACTCAATCCGAGGATGCCGCGCAACACCAGAAGCAAACGCCTTCGAGCAAACCTTCCGACTTTGAGGCGTAGGTCTTCTTGCTTTTGCCATTTCTCAACGGTTCGTTGAATTGGGTTTTCGGCCCGTACAAAGCCATGCCCGTAAGGATCGGGTAGGGTTGTTGTGAGATCACCCTCTTCTCCTTCCTTCACGGCGCCACCGTACCTGCGTACGCACCGTTGAATATGGCTCTTGTCCAAATAAAATGGCGGGCGTGGCAGGATTCGAACCCGCGATCTCCGGCTTAGGAGGCCGGTGCATTATCCAGCTGTGCTACACGCCCATTGTGCCGTGATAGTCAATGTTTCAAGATGCTTCCGCTACCTATGCCTTAGCATAAATGGAGCCAATCTGGGCCACATCATGCAAGAACGATTCCAGTTGAATCCGCCCTTGTGCTGAACGTTGAAGTGCCATGTCGCACCGGGAAAGTGCGTTCAGAAGGTCGGTCAACAAACCGGGGTCAAAATGAGAACGGCCTGCTGTTAGAAAGCGATGAAATCGGTCAACAACTTCTCTTGCATCCATTTCATGCGCGTTCATCATCTGATCAAGCGCCCCCATGGCGCCTTTCAAGACCCTGCTGTTTTTCTCACCCTTCTTTTCCCATCTCCAATCATGAACGCGGCCGCGAAGTGCTTCCTCGAGGATGAGTTGTACTTCGCGCAGCGAGGTATTAGCCATCAATATCTGGACATTCTTCCGATCGCTCAGTAAATTCCTTTGAGCAAGAATTTGAATCATGAAAATCGCTTTTCTAAGATTACCATCGGCAACATGTGCAACGTCACCGACGAGCCCGAGCGTTGCATCATGACCTTCTGAGCCAAGAATTGCATTGAGCCGTTGCTCAATCATAACTCGAGATAATGTTGGAAAGCGGATATGTTGGACCCTGCTGCGCAACGCCTCAATCATCCGAGAAGGAGTGTGTGTTGTAAAGATGAAGCGAGCGCTGCGGCTGCTTTCCTCCATCATTCTTCGGAGGTAAGACTGTCTTGCATGTCCAAGATAGTCGGCGTCTTCTATGACAATGATCCGAGACACTGGGGCTCTGTTAGCCGAACTGTCTCGTTGTGATTCTTGTCCGGCTGGAGCTGGCGTTCCGTCACCAGTTTGGCTCATTGTGTGGTCAAATGCGTCAAGGCTGGTTCGGCCGGCAAGGGTGTCCTCTGAGCCTGAACCTGCTGGTCGGAGAAATGCCTCAAATTTGGCCATCGCTCCAGCAGTTTTTGCTAAATCTCTCGCTTGTAGAATATGTGTCGTTGAAGCCCATGAAGGCCCCAAGACCTGTCGGCAAACAAGTTTGTATGCTGCTGTCTTCCCACAGCCAGCTGGCCCAGAAAGAAGAAGATGAGGTGGATTCGAGCCTATTGAGGCGCGTTCTAAAGCCTGAAGAAGGCTTGGAGGAGCAACGAGTTCAGAAAAGAGGCGTGGCTGGTATTGCTCAAGCCACATCGTCATACTAACAGCAAGTTGTCCAAGGTCTTTCAACTCTACGAGGAGGTGATGTTCACTTTGCTTCGATGCGCTTGGTGCCGTGACGGCGGAGTTTCATGAAGATACGGGAGCCGCATGCCTTGCAGCTGATTCCGTTTCGCTCGCGGTGGAACGATTCTAGGCTTCCGCAGTCAGCACATTTGTAATCAACGAGTTCAACCATATGTCTCTCTCCGGTCAGCGCGACTGGTCATCCCGTTTTGAACCTGTTTGTTGGGAACGCCGATTAATCAATTCATCTAACGTCCCTGGGGCAATCAAGCAAAGTTTGCCCAATTCATACAACATGACAATTCGGGAACGCACTGCTGAAAGGGTACGCTGGTGCAATAGCGCTACTTCTTCCAAACAACATTGGCTCTCGAGATTCACAATCAAGTCATCATCTTCATGGCTTGACCAAGGAGTTCCGCTACGAGACGACATGAGGCTCAGCAGTGCTGGCCACCAACCAAGCCGGGCATCAAGCGGATTCTGCTGCCTGCATCAATGTTCATCTCGGCCACATCAGCGGTACTGACGAGTTGGTCGTTC
>PBTH01000044.1 GCA_002726495.1 Methanobacteriota archaeon
GATCGCTACCTCAAAAATGGAAGTGAAATGCGTCAAGGTTTGTTCGACCTATTGTTTGGCGCATTTTTGGTAAAATATGTGCCGGCAGAAGATGAGAAAGCAACAGGAATTTGGGCCCGCCTCGAGAACATGGGGAACTTTGGAGACCAACTGGTCAAGAAGACGGAAGAACGCAAAGCAAAGAAAGCCTCTAAGGAAGATAAAGAACCCTCCAATGAAGAAGAAGTTGCTGAAAAGTGATTCGCTTGATATGGCGCTTTTTACAAACAAGAAACAACGTTTTACCGTGTTTCTATGGCCTCTTGAGTATTGGATTCGCCATCGGTAGCTTTCTTATCCATCCGATTCTATTGCTTGCCTCCATCGCAAGCATCTTTTTTACTTACGTGGAAACAGTAACGCAACTTTCTTTTCGTGCACCAAAATATAGGAAACCCTTGCTCGAAGATGAATCATGGGTCAAAACGGTTCACGATATAGGGTCCAATCAGATACTCTCGTACATCCCTCTCAAACACGTCAAATCAAAACCTACGTTGCTCCTTGTACACGGATGGACCTCTGGGGCATCGCGTATGGTGGGACGTGCCGAACTGTTTCGTAGTAGAGGATGGAACGTTATCCTTGTTGACTTGCCGAGCCACGGTGGCTCATCAAGGGTACAAAAATGGACGGCAGAATACGCTACAACTTCGGTTTTAGGAGTCATGAACGAACTTTATTCCTTGGGGCATGTCAACGGGAAAAATGAACTGTTTTATTATGGCCATAGTATGGGGGGGTTCATTGGTTTGCGATTGAGTGAGCGCCGAAATGAGTTATCTTGGAAACCTGTATTTGGTGGTTGGATACTCGAGTCTCCAATGACCGGTTATACCGAAATATTTGATGAGACAAATCGCATTCTAAGAATTCCAAAGGCTTTGCAGAGAATTGTCCTATGGAGGATGATCAGCCAATTCAATGATCTCAACATAGGTCGGCCCAAGATTAGCCATTTAGAGCAAACAGATGCACCAATATGGGGCATGACAAGTGAACCAACATTGCTCATACAAGCTCATAATGATGAGCGTTTGGGTGACACACATTATCTTCGTCTAGAAGATGCGTTCTCAAAGAGTGGCAACGGACATCTGCTTACGAGCAACATCATGGAAGACTTACGTCATTCAGGTTGCGCAATCCATGAGCGAAGAGATGTTGTCGTCAATCAGTGGCTTGACAAAGTTAGAAACTATTCGTCCTCAGATTGAGCCGCTTGTTCACGAGCGAGTTCACGCATGTCATCAACTTCATCCAATTCATCGATGATCTCTTTTCCAAGCAATGTTTCCATTACATCCTCCATTGTGAGGATTCCCGAAGTTCCACCGAATTCATCCTTAACAAGAGCGAACTGTTGCCTGTTTGACAAGAAAAGGTCCAATGCGTCTTCTATGGTGCTCCCCAGTTCAACTGACAGTATTGGCTTCATCAGTTGGCGCAAGGTAGTATCCCATTCGTCGCGACTTGCAGCCATGAGTATTTCAGAACGAATGACAAGGCCAATGACATTGTCAATTCTCTCATCGTAGACCGGTATTCTTGAGAAGCGGAGGATGCTGTGCTCGTCAAGTATTTCCTTGATTGTGGCATCGACATTGAACGCGCTGACGACAACACGTGGCGTCATTTCATCCTCGACGAGAATTTCTCGTAATCTCAGTAAATTGTGAATCACAGTTTCTTCAGATTCTTCAAGTGCACCTTCAATTTCGCCCAGGTCCGCCATTGCGACCAAATCATCTCGGGTTACAATCGCTTGGTTTCCTTTTGGAAGGATTGATTTGAGCAACTGGATTGGACCAATCAATACAATCAAAATCTTCGTCATGGATGTTAGAATGTAAGCTGATGGAGTGGAGAGTTTTTTCCAATAAGCGGCTCCGAGAGTCTTGGGTATGATTTCTGAAAAGAACAATACCGCTAGCGTGAGAATCACTGAAGCAACGGTTAGTGCACTGTCTCCAAACTGTTTTGCGACCTCACTACCAACACCTGCCGCCCCCATTGTATGGGCAACAGTGTTGAGTGTCAGTATGGCAGTTAGTGGCCGTACAGCGTCATCATCCTTGAGATACGACCACATCGCAGCCGTTCGTTTTCCTTCTTTTTCTAAGACAGATACATAGGTCTGTGGAATGGAAAGTACCACTGCTTCAAGAATTGAGCAAATGAAAGATACGCCAAGGGCGAGAGTGCAATAGAATATGAGCAAGGTGTAGTCAGCCATGGCGTTTCTAGGTCTCCTCCCCGAAGGGGGGTAGTATAACCGACGAGAGTAGGGTTCTTCAAAATGACGGCTAACTCCAAGACAGATATGAGCGGTTATAATCCATGGGTGAAACTCAAGAAGCCTCAGCCTTTGGATTGCATTAGGGAGCGATATGTCAGGCGAATATGTACTGATTTGCGTCGCATGGCCATATGCCAATGGACCCCTGCATTTGGGACATGTTGCTGGATGCTACCTGCCACCGGATATTCAGTTCCGCTATGAGCGCGCACAAGGAAATCGTGTCCTCATGGTTTCAGGTTCAGATGAACATGGCACACCCATTACCGTTTCTGCTGAGCAAAAGGGAATATCTCCCCAAGAAGTCGTTGATGAATATCACTCAATGAATCAAAAGGCATTGCTTGATCTTGGCTGTGCTTGGGGTCAAAATGTTGATTCACGCGGTGTTGAATACGGCGGCGCTCTGTTTAATCGGACCAGCGACCCTTTGCACAAATCAATGGTTCAAGAGAATTTCATGGCTCTCGAAAAGGCTGGATTTTTTGAGCGGAAAACGATGGAACAGTATTATGAATTGAATGAGGACGGCACCGGTAGATTTCTTCCCGACCGTTACGTCGAAGGAACATGCCCCTCTTGCGATGCAGATGATGCCCGTGGCGACCAATGTGATGCATGTGGCGCCACATATGAGTCGGTGGAACTTAAGAATCCTGTATCAAAAATGAATCCCGAAGCCAAAGTGGAAATCAGAGAAACGGAACACCTTTTCTATCGCCTTGACCTGTTTCAAGATGCACTGACGAAGCATGCTAGCGACCGACAAACAGTGTGGAAATCCAATGTAAAAGCAATGACGAAACAATGGCTGGACATGGGGCTTCGCCCTAGGGCGGTGACTCGGGATTTGTCTTGGGGAATTCCGGTTCCTCTTGAGGGCGAAGAATGGGATGGTAAGTGTGTTTATGTGTGGTTTGAAGCAGTCCAAGGATATTCAACATGCGCACGTATCTGGGCGCAACATATCGCCCATGAAAAGAACCACCCGGACGGACTTGAAGCTTGGAAACGGTGGTGGGCCGTCTCTGAGGAAGGAAAGACACCTCGCCATCTGTATTTCCTAGGCAAGGATAACATCCCATTCCATACGGTGATTTGGCCTGCTATTATCCTGGGGCTTAATCATGCAGCAAACGGCCTATCATCCTCCGATCCCGTCCAAATGCCAGCACCAGGTGATCTTGCTCTTGAAACCAATGTGCCGGCGATGGAATATCTGATGCTTGCTGGTGGCCAATTTTCCAAATCCCGAAAACATGCAGTATGGCTTCCGTCATTCCTCGAGAGGTATGACCCAGATACATTGCGCTATTATCTTAGCATCAACATGCCTGAAAACCATGATACTGATTTCAACTGGCCCGATTTCGTTGAGCGGGTCAACTCCGAATTGATTGCAGCCTATGGGAATTTCATCCACCGTGTATTGACATTAGGGGGGCGGCTGCCGACGGAAGGTTCCAATTCACCGTTCCTCCCTCACGCCAACCACGAGTGTGTAAGAATTCATGAGAAGGAACTTGAGGAATCACTTGGGTTAATTTCGGAATCGTTGAACAAGCATCGATACAAAGAAGCCCTCCGCCATATCATGAACGTTGCTCAATATGGCAACCAGATTCTACAAGCAGCAGCGCCATGGAAGCATCTCAAAGAACGACAAGAGGGTCATGAAGAAAGCCTTGCAACACTGGCATTCTGTTGGAGAATTGCTAGGTTCTTATCCATAACCACTCAACCATTCTTGCCGACATCTGCTCAAAGATTGTGGTCAAAACTTGGCCAAGAAGGCGAAGTCTCAGAGGTCTTATGGAAAGAGGCTACCAATTGGGATGCTCCGATGACTTGGCTGGAAGAAACGCCATCTCCTTTGTTTAAACAACTGGATTTGGATGAGATTCTTGCAGTTGAAGAGGGGCTGATTGAAGACCAACAAAACCATGATTCCGTCCATGGAGTAAAAGGCGGAAAGAAGAAAAAAGGCGGTAATAAAATGAAACAACCAGAAGAAGGGATTGCATATCTTGATTTTGAAGAATTCATGAAAGTGGATTTGAAAACTGGAACGATAGAATCGGTAGAGGACCATCCAAACGCGGACCGATTGTATGTAGTCCACATCAACGATGGAACAGATTCGGGTCGGACCATTTGTGCCGGATTGAAGGCTTACTATGAACCTCAAGACATGGTCGGGAAGTCAATTGTTTTCGTGGCCAATCTTGCCCCCAGGGCACTCAGAGGAATTACATCAGAGGGTATGATGCTTGCTGCTGATGATGGCGAAGGGAATGTACGGTTGATTACACTTGATGGGACGATCAAGGAAGGTTCTCAAGTTCGTTGATCATTGCCCCATTCGTTCGCGTACGGCTTCCATAATCTTTCTTGAACGAACCTTTGCCTGCTGTTTCATCTCGGGCATTCGCTCGCGCAAGGTTTCACCCATGTCGTCGGGCAATGATTCTAAATTAATTTCAACATTAAACAATGCTCCTTTGGCAGCAGCGCTGGCCAAAAGACCAGCAACGCCCACATCCGTCACAGCATTCGCATTACCATGGACTGCTAAATCAGTAAGATGTTCGAGTAATTCAAGAGCAACTTCCGCAGTTTCAAACGGGACTTTAGCAGCTTGAAGTGTGGACGAACGAATGCATTCTTTCCTGTGGTTTTTTTCAGAATCTGTTTCCTTTGGCAGTTTGAATGCATCCATGACTTCATCAAACGCGTTGCTGTCATCCTCTGCGAGAACCCCTGAACGTGTCATAATTGGGATTGAAATGGACTGTATATGTTCAGCCGCCACCCAACCCGCTTCCCACTTATCCTTTCCAAGGGTAAGGTCGGCGACCATACAGGCTAGAGCCGATGCTTGACCTAGAGCGATTGCTGCAGCTGTGCCTCCACCCGGCGTGGGCGATGATGACGCCAAGGCTGCTTGAAATTCACGTAACGACATATCCATCCAATTCATTGATTCAACTCCTTCTTAATCGCCCATTCAATAATGCCCTGTGTGGGTTCGAAATCGTGTTGATTTCTCAAACCAAGTCCTGATATGGCCGCATCTACCAAAGCGTCTTCATCCGTAACATCCGGTGAAAAGAACGAACCTGCATCAAGCATAGCTTTGAGTGGCACCAAGCCAACAATTTCACTCCCAAGCAATTCCACATCATGATCATTAGCGATGGACTCACATGTTTTGTAAGCCAAGTGCAACGGGCACAGATTGACATCTCTAAGGTTCATTGAAACTTGAGAGATACTGAGTTCCTCCAACGTCACACCCATTCCTTGGACCATTGGCAACATCCCAGGGGCTCGTATACGCCCTCCATTTTCAGATTTCAACAACCTTCCACTTGTGCGTACGAGGGACCCGATTTTCTTAGATACAGTTGCATGTGGTTCATTCACATTGACATTGTATGCTACGAGAATGTTTCTCGCACCAACCGTTATTCCACCGGACTTGGCTACAGTTTCATTCCAATCCATGGAACCCGAATCCGGGAGTTTGGTGGTGTCCATGTGTGCTGTATTTCCACCCGACAGTCTTGCTTCAAGGCCTTCGTATTCCTCTTTTCGAAGCGTAGAAAGAAGTTCCCTATCAGGATGGGTCGCAGCAGCTCCATAGAGAAACATCGGGGCGCCCGTTTCTTCTGAAATTTGCTGAACAACATCGCGCGCCATATCGGCACATTCCTCCATGGTCACATCCCTTAATGGGACAAATGGACAAACATCAACCACGCCCAATCGAGGATGTTCACCCTTGTGATTTCGCATGTCAAGATGTTCAATACTTGACTTAATGAGTGCAATGGCTCCGTTCTTGACAGGCAAGGGTTCACCAGCTAATGTGATCACGGTCCGATTGTAATCTTGGTCTGGCTCAACACCCAACACAAAACAACCGTCTACCTCGCGGGCAGATTGTACAATCAATTCGATCCGAGCTGTATCTCTACCCTCGGATATGTTCGGGACACACTCAACCAAAGGTTGGCTCATGGGCAAATGCCTGCCTATGAGGCCTTTGAATGTTGTTTGTCTGAGGTCACGAATACAAGGCTTCAGGAGATGAATGCTTGGATCCCTGAGTCTTCTTTTTGTCCAGTCGCGCAACTGCTGCAGCCAAATCCGAATTGGTTACGACAGACCTGTTGTCACGAATGGCAATCATGCCTGCTTCCACGCACGTTGCCTTGAGTTCTGCACCAGAGTAACCCTGTGTTTTTTCAACAATCCGATTCATTTGTATTCTTTTAGTATTCATACCTTTTAGATGTACTTCGAGGATGGCTTTACGGGAATCATCATCTGGAAGTGGGATTTCTATGACTCGATCAAAACGACCGGGGCGCAGGAGTGCATCATCAAGAATATCGGGCCTGTTGGTTGCAGCGATTATCTTAACATCATTCAAAGCATCAAATCCATCAAGTTCTGCCAAGAGTTGCATCAATGTACGCTGAACTTCTCGGTCACCGCTTGTAGACCCATCCAGACGCTTTGCACCAATGGCATCGATTTCATCAAGGAAAATGATGCTTGGTGCTTTCTCTTTAGCAAGGGAAAACAATTCGCGGACCATTCTGCCACCTTCACCAATGTATTTCTGAGCAAGTTCACTACCTACCATTCTGATGAATGTCGCCTCGGTATGATTGGCTACGGCTTTGGCCAAGAGTGTTTTACCGCATCCTGGTGGACCTACCAACAAAACACCCTTAGGGGGAGTGATTCCGACTTTCTCAAACAATTCGGGCTTAACAAGTGGTAATTCTATTGCCTCCCGTACGGACTCTACTTGCTCGGAAAGACCTGCTACTTCCTCATATGTTATTTCGGGTTTATCGACCATTTCCGCTCCGCTCACCATCGGATCCCATGCCTCATGCAGAACTTCAATGACCGAGAGACTATCTTGGTTCAAGGCAACTCGAGTCCCGGGTTTGAGTTTGTCAGGGTCCAAGCGTTGGTTGAGAGAAACTTGGAATACCGTTCCATTGGATGAACGTACAATGGCTCGCTCATGGTCCAGAACATCTTGGAGATGACCAATGATGTGAGGTGGCATTTTGAGAAGATTAACATTCTCATCCAGGCGTTCAACTTTCTTGCGCAACGCACGTACTTCGGCTTCCAACGAAGTCCTATCGTTGATCAATTGTTGAGTTTCATCACGCAACTTTGTGTAAGCCTCTTCCAAATCACGAATGTCATCCTCTGAAGAATTTGGCATCCCTTTATTGGTTCTGTCAACATCCGTACCCATGTTACTCAACTTATCCAAATGCCCACACTGTATGAACTCAGCGATTGTATTTTGCGAAAAGTCACCTGTCAAAGGGTTCAAAGGTTGTCGCCGGCGGTAGTTACACGGGGACGGATTACGATGGGTGATTGCGAACTTTGTGGTGCAATGAAGGTAAGCGTTCAACGAGTTCGCACCGGGAAAACTGAAGTTGCGGCCTGTTCGCGATGCATAGACAAAATGAACTTGCTACCAAAGGAAGTTGCTCCAGGTCTTGCAAAAGCCCGCTCAATGCCGATGAACTCACGATCGACTTCGTCACGAAAGAAAACTAATTTGATGGGTCGTGGTGAGAAAGAGTTGGCAGAAGATTTTGGAAAAAGAATCACCTCAGCTAGAAAGAAACTCAACCTTACACATCAACAATTAGGTAAAAAAATGGCTGAAACTGTCAATGTCATTAAGGCTGCTGAGTCGGGTAAACAACCAACGGATTCTGTTATTCGTAAATTTGAGCGCATCCTTAACATTACACTGATGGTCGAACGTTCACCCTCTGAAACACGTCGACTTGACCAAGGCCCATCAAGAGGAATGACCTTTGGTGATTATTTCAACAACATCAGGTGACTTGAATGGACGATATCTCTGTCCATGCCCTGTGGCTTGCACAAGATGACCCAAAGAAAAATACCGCCGTTTTAGCAGGTAAACGTGGAGATTTGAAACTTCATAAACACCTAAAATCGTTGCCTCGGCGAGGTTTCATCCTCGAGCCCTTATGCGGGAAAGTATTCGGGCCCGAGGACCATCATGTATTGCTTGAGAAACACGGTTCTATCGTAGGGTTGGATTGCAGTTGGGCTCATATTGAATCCAGCGTGTCTCAAGTGATGAAAAAAACAAGGTTACAACCCCGAATGCTCCCTTTACTCTTAGCAGCCAATCCGGTCAACTGGGGCAAACCAGGCAAGTTGACAACTGCTGAAGCGCTTGCCACCGTATTGTATCTTATCGGTCGTAAAGAACAAGCGAATGATGTCCTTGGGGCCTTTCGCTGGGGTCAGCGCTTCTTTGAACTTAATCAAGAACCATTAGATGCATATGCTGCTGCGGCAACAAGCGCCGAATTGGTAGCTCTACAGTTTGAGTTTTTTGATGTTGATTTATCCAACAGTGAGGGTGAATGACCTTGAAGAAGCCTTTCGAAACTCTTGTCCAACGATGGGAGAATGGTAATGTTACACCACTGAGTGAATTCCTTGGAGACGAGTCACTCGTCCATTTATCGGTAAACGGGAACATGTTGACATCGCTTCTCGCATCAAATTCGGACCTCAACTGCCTCCTCATAGGTCACTTATTTACAGAATACCAAATCAATATCGCATCACCAAATAATCTCATCCAAATTGAACAAGATGCAAATGGAATTACCGTTAATGTCGACAATCCGGAACTGGTTGTGAAAAAGAAGCGCAGTGAATTGGTGGTGAGTTCTTGTGGAGCATGCGATCAAGATAATTTGAACACATTGGTAGATTCAACACCAAACGTTACAGCTTCTTCAAAACTGTATCATATGGAAGAACTCATGTCAAAATTGGATGAAATGAAATCAAAACAAGAAGTGTTTTCAAAAACAGGTGGCGTTCACGGTTCGGGTATTTTGATGGATGACGATTCTTTTGCGGTGATGGAGGACATCGGTCGCCACAATGCCGTAGATAAGGCCATAGGTCACGCTCTCTCAACATCCAAAGACACCAGAATAAGAGCTTTGTTTTTGTCCGGAAGGTGTGGATGGGATATTGTTTCCAAAGCAGCGCATGCGAACATCCCTGTTATTGTCTCAGTAGGGGCTGCTTCGTCACTTGCCGCCCAAACTGCAAGAGAAGTGGGTTTGACCCTTGTCTCGTTCGTCCGCGATGGAAAATCAATCGTAATTGGGCCCTTCCAAGGTCGTTTTGATACAAAGGATTGAGAAGGGACGGCAATAGGGACCCTCGGGGTTAACCAATGGAGCGTAACGTTTCCGCACGAACACCGGCAGACAACAATGCCCTCAAACTCAAAAAACCGAAAACAAAGGCCGCAGGCATACCTGCGGTCCTTTCCTCGGCAAAACACGGTTTGACTAAAATGGGGCTCACCAAGACAATAAAGAATCTCACCACAGTAAACCAACAGGAAGGTTTTGATTGCCCTGGTTGCGCATGGCCAGATCCAGACCATAGGACCTCGTTCGAATTTTGTGAAAATGGAGCAAAAGCTGTTGCGGACGAGGCAATGAAGGCACATGTCACACCCCATTTTTTCTCAAAACACTCGGTTACCGAATTGTCAAGGTTAAGCGATTATGAATTAAATCGCAAAGGAAGAATCTCTCACCCAGTCATTCTTGAAGAAGGTTCTACCCATTATTCAAAAATCTCATGGGAAGATGCATTCGGACGGATTGCAGCGGCGCTAAATGCCGTTTCCAATCCAAACAGGGCTGCCTTTTACACATCAGGTAGGACAAGTAACGAAGCCGCATTTCTCTACCAAGCATTCGTTCGCGCTTATGGGACGAATAACCTCCCTGATTGTTCAAATATGTGCCACGAATCAAGTGGGAAAGGACTTGGACAAACCATTGGCATCGGAAAAGGCACGGTTACGTTGGACGATTTCAATCATTCAGATGTCATCATGGTGATCGGTCAAAATCCAGGGACAAACCACCCTCGAATGCTAACTGCACTTCGTGATGCGAAACACAACGGCGCTAAAATCATCCATGTCAATCCACTACCTGAAGCAGGATTGATGTCATTCAAACACCCTCAAGATTTCATGAAAGGCAACCTACGTTCAACAACACTTGCCGACCTGCATCTTGGCGTCCGCATAGGCGGTGATGCAGCCCTCATGAAAGGACTTCTAAAGGTCCAAATTGAACATGGCGCGATAGATTCCAATTTCATTGAAGAAAAAACGTCGGGTTATGAAGCGATGATCGACGAGACACAATCCACACCTTGGAAGCGTATTGTTTCTGATTCAGGATTGACTCGTGAAGAAATAGAAACTGCTGGCAAAATGCTCGCGAACTCGTCCGCCACCATCGCGTGTTGGGCTATGGGTCTCACTCAACATAGAAACGGTGTTTCTGTCATCCAAGAAGTTGTCAATCTCCTCCTTTTAGGAGGTCATGTTGGCCGCAAAGGCGCTGGTTTTTGCCCGGTTAGAGGGCACTCAAACGTCCAGGGCGATCGTACAGTAGGGATCTGGGAGGCTCCAACCGACGCCTTCCTTGACCGGATGGAAGAGGGGCTTGGTTTCACAGTCCCCCGCGAGCATGGACTCGATGTCGTTCATACAATACAGGCCATGGCGGATGATGATATCGACTTCTTTTTCTGCATGGGCGGTAATTTCTTGTCAGCAACACCAGAC
>PBTH01000045.1 GCA_002726495.1 Methanobacteriota archaeon
AACGATAATTGAAAGGAAAAGCAAACCGGTGATGGCCCCAATGACTGGATTGACATCGCCAAAGACTTTCTCACCAAAGGACGGTTCTTCAGCCGTACGAACATCAACCGTAGGGCCGCTGCTTGTAGCGCCGTTGTCAAGCGTTGCTACAACCCATTGGATACCAGGTTTTGTTGGCCCCCAATCAAGAGAAACCAAACCGATTGCACCCGCTTCAGCAGTGACTGATGTTCGCTGAATCACTTCTCGGTTCCCTTCAAGGTCTACCGATTCAAAGAGCACATCAATGGTTCCTTCGAGTGAACCGGTGTTTGAAACTTCAAGTTGAACGGAGGTCGTTTCACCTACGTCAATCAGGAAACGGGAGTAAGAAACTGAAGAAGGTGACAATTCAAATTTAGGTTGAAGCCATTCCATATTCCATGTTGAAATCATGAGTCCTGCTGGCTCTCCGCCGAGACTGAGAACATCGTTACCGGCAAGGTCGCGCCCATCGATACGTATGGACACAGTCATTCGGTCCAGCATCATTTCATCCGTGACTTCGGACAAATCCATCATTGCATAGACTTCCAGATAGTTCCCATCAATTTCATCACCGACGAGGTTCAAAGGAACCCGGCCTGAACGCAAGGTGTCGCCAGTTTCAAAGTCTTCAACCCTCCAAACTAATTCCAAGGACTGAACATCGAGGCCACCCAACTCTTCAAGGACAACACGTACTTCATGTTCTTCACCTCCAAGAATAGCAGTTGGCCGAGGTGAGAGAACTTCAATCGGCTCGGGGCCTGTACCGTCAACTCGAATCCAGCGTACTGAATTTTCTTTGTCCGTAAGATCAAATCCTTGACCCTCAAGACAACCCACTGCCCATGTGAGTGAATAAGAACCAGAAGTCACCGGTGCTTGAAGTTCAACGGACCATATTCCATCAATCGAGGACGCTTTTGCAGTTTGTCCTGCGAAGAAGACATCAATATCGCAGCTGAAATCAGGGATTGTATGCGTTTCAACGAATTCCAATGCGCCTGAGACTTCCATCTGTGTCAGAGGAGTAACACGTGCTCCGTCGCCAATAAACGAACCTGATGTGAGGAACAAATTGACCGTTTCATCCGGAACACCCAACCCTGCCGAAAATCGCCAGCGGTGTTCTGGGAAGTTTTTCACTTGCTCTTGGCCAGCGCGGTCGACAACTCGTATCGCAGGCTCTCTACGATTATCCCCAAGGTCTGGAGTATTCCAGCCGAATTCCATCTCAATGTTCAGCAACATATCTTTCTCGAAGGGGTCGGCAGGGCCGTTTTCACCCATCATTTCACAATCTGAGATGATGAGATGTGCGGATTCCGTGGTGCAATTGCCGGTGGTGAAATCCCAAAGAATGGACATGGTATCACTGCCTTGATTGTGTGCAAGCATAACTTCAACAGTCGCAAGGTCTGAACCTCCGTTTGGTTCAGTGATTTTGATATCAAGTTCGTAGGGTTGAGCGGGGTGCAACCATGCCTTCCTTCCATCTTGCCACGAAAAGGCATCGGGTTGGAGTGTAGGTGCACCGTCAATGGCGAGTTGGTAAACAAAGAGCTGTTCGCCCTCTTCAGAAGACCCTCCGTTAACGATTGAGTAACCCGACGGGTCGGTTCCTTGAAGGTAAACGGCTACCTTTTGTCCCAAACTTGCTGCTGTATCGTCCAGCATTAAAGTGTAAACTCCAGTCAGTGCCGTCAAATCGCTTGGGAGGAGTAACGATTCTTGGGAGAATTCTCCCTCGTCAGGCCAACCGTTTAGATTTGCATCGTTAATCCATTCTTTCCACACCATAGCACTGAGATTGGTGGGCAGTACCGGTTGGTCTGTCACTGTAATTTGCAGAATTTGAGTTGGACTTGGAGTGCGATGGTCGTAGCGTTCAACGGATGAGGAGAGCACCCGTGGTTTGACTGAGTCAACGGTGAAAGTCCGAGAGATCTCTGTTGGCTCAATGATCGTTGAACCATTGAGTGACTCCAATCCAATCGACCAAGTTACATCACCATAAGTGAACGGAATGGTTTCTGTGAAGTTCCAATAATTTGCTGCAAGTGAGGTTGTATTGATCACTTCAGTTCCACCGCGATACAATGTCAACTTCGCGTCACCATCAACAAATGCATCATTGGATGAGACCGATTCAAAGCCAACTCTCACCGAGAGATTCATCTGTTCTCCGCCTCTAAGATATTGGCGGTTTGATGCCATTGGACCAGATGCATCAGAGAATTCTATGGATCTTATTTCAAGGTCGTTTTCATATCCTTGTTGGCTAATTGACCCCCAAGTATAGGAGAACGGAATGGCGACAACGCTGTTCTGTAAGACCGTCCTTGATGTGACGGTTAATTGCATTGAATCATCCCAAATGGGTCGCAAACGGAATGTAATGTTGGCAGTAACTGTCATTCCATTTTCGACCGCTTCAATGGGGTGGTCAGGGTGCAGTTCTACCATTGCAGAATCGCCCAATCCAATTGGATTTGCGCCATTCGTCGGGAACAACCATGTTGCATGATTGTCTTTGCTGATGACATCGAGGCGATGTTGTACGACATTGCTACCAATAACCTGGTATTCGGTCTCAACCGTTTGCCAATTTTGGCTCGGAGTAAGAACTGACGGAGCATCTCGCATGGCTCCGTTTTGGAGGATGACCGTGCTTGAGGTTTGCAAACTGACAACCTCTACTGTCAATCCACCTCGCTCAACAGCGATAAAAGGCAAGGGAATGGATTGCATTCCTGCAACATCAACCACTGATGTTCGCGCTTGGTTGACGCCCATAACGAAATCCGAATCGGCATCTGCGACGAGATTGTAAGAACCGTTGTATGGCACATTAAGGCCTCCGAGGAGAATCGCACCCTGTCCTGACACTTCCAGGCTGACTTCGGTGAAATCAGTACCGAGCATATTGACCGCAGTCGCAACCGATGCTACACGAGTTGTGAATGCGCTGAATTCCGATGCGTTAAGATTGAACCCACCATTGGTCGCTCCATCATAGGAACGATTTGCAATCAAATCGCCCTGAACAAAGAGTGCGATGTCTTGCACAGACCCAGCACTTGCAAGGTATGAGAAGGAAAAGGCGCTCATTTCAGAGCGAGGCACCCAGACTTTGGTAACCGTTGGAGCACCGCTGGTAACGGAGAGTTCTACCTCGTCAAGGCCGTTCGCGAATCTGTCTTGCCAGCCCCATGCACCGACTCTTGCATCGCTGCCACCCCATTCAAGGCGTTCGTCTAGATTGAAGTCCAATCCAGGTTGTGTTGGATATTGGCCACCAAACATTTCGTGATTCAATTCATCAACCTGCCAATTGGTGAAATTGCTCATGTTACCATCAGCAGGAGGCAAAGCAACCACATTGATCTGCATGCCCACTGCATCTGGAGAAACCGTGGGTTGGAAGGGAAGGGTGACATTCGTCCAAGCAGCATCGGGGCTGAAACGAACTTGTACCTGAGCGTTGGTCACGACACCGGACAACTCAGCATCGTAGACCGGAGCGCTTGCAAGATACCATGGTGACGTTAGACTGTCATTTGCTCCACCTGCAACGCGTGCGAATGGAGAAGGCGACCAAGCAGCAGTTGTTGAGTTCTGAGTGAGTTCCCATCCTCGCTCCATCGGATCGGTTCGGAACGATTCTTGCATGACGCCGTCACCACTCAAGGAATGGACAACGGGCATCGTCGTTCCAGCGCTGTTGAATTCCAAATGAATGCGAACTTGGTCGTAGACGTCAGCGTCCAGCATTTGTAGAGGAATCATGTAAGTGTTGGACCCATGCATTCCAGGAATCACCTGACCGGCTGTATCAAGAACGGACCAGTTAAGATAGGCGTTTTCTGCAACCGTTGCCTCGATGTGGACCGGTGCGTAGGTATCAGCGTTCATGAGTTGTGTTGACCCTGTAGCATGTCCGAGAGTTGGGCTGGTCCAATTGGATTCTGGCGGTGATGCGATGTGCACATCATCTACGAACCAGTAATCGCAACAGGTGCTGCTGCCGCTGGTCTGGTGGAGGCGGAATTGGGAGTTGGCGTGGAGAGCCGCAGCAGGAAGTGTGGTCATGAACTGAAGATTGCTGGTTTGTGCGCCGCCTCCGCTAAAGGTCCGGAAGACCGTCCAGCCGCCGGCGGAGGTTTTGTATTGGAACTGCAGGTTTTCACCACTATCTGGAGTTTCACCGCATCCAGACCGGCCTTCATGCACCCATGCATGAAACGGAATGCTAACGCCGCCTGCAAGATTGATTACCGGCGAGGTCGCATATGTTGAGCCAGCATAAGTTCGCAGTGAGCCTCCGCTTGTGCCGTTGAATCCACAAGAAGGAGTTGTGACTCTTCCTGAGTAACTGTTTGAGAAGGTCCAACCTCCGTTGTTGCTGTTAAAATCCCAGAGGTTTCCAGCTGAGGTTCCAGTCAACCCATTGCTTGAGACAACAGTTCCGTTGATGATTGCATCAGAATGAGTCCAATCGCTGTTGCTGTTCCAAAGGAAGCCAGATTGTGCTGGCAATATTTTTGGTTTGAAATTCAATTCAGCACTGGTGAGCGGTTCGTCGGCTGGCAAATCCAATTTGAGAAGTGTGTTTGGTGAGGAAGAAAGTGTGAGGTCGGTGCTGTCACCTGCTCCGACGTAACTTGGTTGAACGTCCTCCAAAGCCGTACTGCGATCTTGATCTTCTTGGCTCCAATCAAGCATTGAAGCCCAACTGCTGAACATGAGTAATGTGACGAGAATCAATGCTCGTCCTCTCACCAACCTATCCGCCATGACTTTGGGTAGGCCTCAAAGGACTTGAAGCATACGCCTCCATTTTTTTTACTTTTTACGCCGAAAACAGAACAACCGGTCCTTTTTGACCCACATCCTCAAAGATTTCATCCAAATGAACCATTTTGGGAGTGAGGTTGAAAACAAGTCCGCAGGTGGAAGGGTCATGACTCAGCCATCATCTGCTGGTGAATTGGATGCAGTTCGCTTGGAAACAGAACTGCTAGAACAATGGAAAGGAGAGCAAGCGTTCCAATCCTCCATTGAAAACCGGCAGGATGGAGCTCCGTTTATTTTCCTTGAAGGACCGCCGACTGCAAACGGTAAGCCAGGGATTCATCACGTCGTTGCTCGGACCTACAAAGACCTGGTATGCCGTTGGAAAACCATGGAAGGATTCCGAGTTGAACGAAAAGGTGGCTGGGATACACACGGCTTGCCCGTGGAAATTGAAGTTCAAAAGCGCCTTGATTTAATGAGCAATGAAGCCATTGAAAACTTTGGAATGGATGCGTTTAACCAAGCATGTAGGGAATCTGTTTGGACCTATGAAGCAGCGTGGAGAGAGATGACCGAACGAATGGCCTATTGGGTCGACTTGGACAATCCATATGTGACGCTTGACAACAATTACGTTGAATCATGCTGGTGGGCATTGAAGCAGATGTTTGACAAGGGATACCTCTACCGAGGGCACAAAGTTTTGCCTTATTGTCCTCAAACTGGAACCTCATACTCCAGTCACGAAGTGGCGCTGGGCTACAAGGAAGTTGAGGAGCCCTCGGTATATGTGAAGTTCAAACTGGTCGACGAAGACGCATCGATCTTGGCTTGGACCACGACACCGTGGACGCTTCCAGGCAACGTCGGCCTTGCAGTAGGACCGGAAGTAACGTATGTCCGATGCAAAGTCAAAGAAGCCGCTGGAGATTCGTGGGTCGGCGCAGGTGGTGCTGATGTTGGAGAAGAACTCATTCTTGCTAAAGACCTCATGAAAGAAGTCTTGCGCCACCACGTGGATGTCGTTGAAGAATTCCCCGGAAGTTCACTTGTTGGAAGGGCCTATGAGCCGCTGTTCCCCGGAGCGGTGCCTCGTAATGATTCGACAACAGCGTGGACTGTTCTTGAGGCTGATTGGGTGACAACAACCGATGGTACCGGTGTTGTCCATACTGCCGTCATGTACGGTGAAGACGATTACAACCTCGGCATGGAAGCAGGACTTCCCGCCCACCACACCGTTGGAATGGACGGGAGTTTCGTTGAAGGAACGCATCCCGAACTTGACGGAAATTATGTCAAAGACTGCGATTCAACCATCATCGGTTTGTTGAGTGCGCCGGGAGGGTCGAACGCTAAAGGACCGAACAGCGGTCTACTCTACAGAGAAAAGGAGTATGCCCACGACTACCCTCACTGCTGGAGAACCGATCACCCTCTTCTTTACTACGCCATGGATTCATGGTTTGTACGCATGACTGCAGTCAAAGAACGGTTACTGGAATTCAACGACGAGGTTGAATGGGCGCCTGACTGGGTCGGTGAAGGACGATTCGGTGAATGGCTACGAAATGTCAAAGATTGGGCAATTTCAAGAGAACGCTACTGGGGGACTCCTCTTCCAGTTTGGCGAACTGAAGAAGGTGAAATGAAGTGTATTGGCTCCATTTCCGAATTGCAAGAAGAGGTCGCAAAGGCTGTTGCAGGAGGCATTGAAAATCCTGAATGCCCAGATGATGTTGACCTTCACCGTCCAATTGTCGACGGATTCACACTTATTTCTGACGATGGAAAACCAATGCACAGAGAGCCTTTTGTGATGGATTGTTGGTTTGATTCAGGTTGTGCATCATTTGCTCAGTGGCACCACCCGTTCGATGGTGGAAAACAATTTGATGCTTCATTCCCAGTTGATTACATCTGCGAAGGAGTTGACCAAACACGCGGTTGGTTTTACACCTTGCTTGCAGTTTCCACCACGGTTTTTGATAGCATGGCCTACAAGCGGTGCTTATCTCTTGGACTCATTCTGGATGCAGAAGGAAAGAAGATGTCAAAGTCAAGAGGAAACATCGTTGACCCTTGGGATCACTTCAATCGAGAAGGAGCCGACGCAACACGATGGTACATGGTAACCGCTGGTGCTCCGTGGAATCCTCTCAAATTTGATTCCAATGGAGTCAGGGAAACCTATGCAAAGATGTTTCTTACACTTTGGAACGTTTACAAATTCCATGTTGACTATGCCGCTCTTGATGGATTTGACCCCGAAGCCTCACAAAGCGATGTGAATGAACGTCCTGAATTGGACCGATGGGTCCTTTCTCGCCTGAATACAGTTGCGAGTGAATATCACGATGGGTTTGTCAACTGGCAATTCCACAAGGCTTGTCGAGACTTGGAAGACTTTGTCGTTAACGACCTTTCAAACTGGTACGTTCGACGAAGCCGACGACGCCTATGGGATGAAGCGGAAAGTGGCGATAAATTGGCCTGCCAACACACGTTGCACGAGGTTCTTGTTACGCTGTGTCAATTGATTGCACCCGTAGCTCCATTCATGGTTGATACCATTCATCGCAATCTTACTGGAACATCCGTTCATCAATCAAATTGGCCCTTGGGAATTCCAGGAACGATCGAGGGTGCAACTGCAGACGATTGGGATGTGCAAGCAGCAAAAGCGACCGCTTCTCTTCCACCCCATGACTCAGACCTTGAGGCATCGATGAATCTCGTGAGAGAACTCGCAGAGGCGGGACGAAGGATACGAATTGACAACAACCGACGTCAACGGCTCCCATGCTCACAAGGATACATCGTTGCAGGTCCAGATTTGTCTGCATTCCATGACTTGCTTGCAGAGGAACTGAATGTTGAACTCATTCATGTTGAGAACGACCTTGACCGGTTCCAACGTATTGAACTTGCACCGAATTTCAGAGCTCTGGCTCCCAAAGCAAGAGCGCAAGTCAACGATGTCGCTAACGCCATCAAAACCTCGGATGACCCTGTAGCTCTTCTCGCAGCGATTGAAGACGGAACTGCAACCGTGTTGGGAATTGCCATTGAGCGTTCTGACGTGGAAGTCAAACGTGTTGAAAGAGAAGGATTTGCAGCACAGACGGTTGAGGTTTCAATGGGCGACAAGACATCACATGTCAGTCTTGTATTGGACATGAACGATACGCCAGAACTTCTTTCCAAGGGTATGGCAAGAGACATTACCCGTCGAGTGCAAGCCAAAAGAAAGTCACTGGACCTTGCCCTAGAAGCAACTATTCAGTTGGAGGTATGGATGGAAAACGCTCCTATGATGATGGCTGAAGATGAAGCATGGGTGGCCAGTGAAACTCGTACTTCGTCGTGCATGTTCCATCCAGAAGGAACAGCCACGCCAGCAAATACAGAGCGCTTTGAAGTTGATGGGACCATCGTCCATTTCACGGTTTCTTGAGGCTAGACAATGCGGATTGTATCGCTTGTACCAAGTTTGACACTCACTTTGTTTGACCTTGGCCTTGATGCGAAATCCATCGTTGGTAGAACTCCTTGGTGCATTCATCCATCTGAACATGTGGGGGAAGTTCCTGTTGTTGGAGGAACCAAAACGCCTACCCGTTCTAAAATTAGAGCGGCCCAACCCGATTTAGTGGTCATGGACCGTGATGAAAATCCGAAAGAAATCTACGATTGGTGCGCTGATGAGGGCATAGATACATTCGTTTGTGAGGTCAAGCATCCAAATGAAGTTCCGGCAATGTTGCGTGAACTCTCATCAAGAATTGAGTGTCACAAAAAAGGCGAAGAACTCGCCCGTGAACTTGAGACGGTACTCGCTGGTTGTGGTGAAGCCGGCTCACGCGGCATTGTTGTCCCTATGATTTGGCATGAACCTCTTATGGCCGCACAATCGGGAACTTATTCAGCAGGTGTCATCGAGGCGCTTGGTTTCAGCGTCCCCCGATTTGAGGCAAAGGGGACCGGATATCCTGTTGTATCTGCACAATCACTCAACACCCATGATGTAGAGGGAATTCTTCTCTCAAGTGAACCTCATGATTTTGCTTTAAATGAAGGTGAAGCGATCGCAGATGCAATGGTTGCTGAGGGCGGGAAACGGCCTTGGGTAAAATGCATCGATGGTGAAGCATTGACATGGATGGGTTCATTTTCAGCACGAGGAATCATCAAACTTGGAGAGGATTTGGCCTCTTTTGGGCAATTTCCGTAAAGCGAGGCTTCAAATCACGCCGCATGAACGGACATTCATGAGTCGGACGGTCTTGTGTTTAGCATTGGTTTCATCAATGCTGCTCGCAGGTTGTTTTGGTGACGGAAGCGGAACGGTTCCTGATGAAGAAGAAGTATCATCGATTTGGGAATCATACCAACGCATTGACATGGTTTCACATGACCTTGAAGCACAGTTCATGACCATTGATCTGCGCACAAATGAGACGACCAATACAACATGGGCAGTATTTGATGCATCATATGGCGGCAATTGCTGCGAGCACTACCTCGCCACTTCAATCGAGGGACAAATATTGAACATTGGAGGAGAATATCCCGTGTTTTCAGATGACCGTGGCCATGTGTGGGACACGTACATTCCAGGAGCAATTCCTGACGCACAATGCAGGACATTTGTTCCAACAAACCCAGGTCAAGAAGGACTGGGAGAAGGCAGCATTGTCCAGGCTACAAACGGTGATATCATCTCGATGTCATGGTTTCCATACGTTGGTGGAGATTTGAAATTGGACAAGTTCTATGCCATACTCTACGACGAGTCTGAAGGTGAATGGAAGTGGTGTTACAACCGTATTACAGAGCCCTTCTATGACCGTTCGTGGCAAGTTGAAGTCATTGGCCCCATCAGTTCATCGCTAGGAAGCGGAGAATGGGCCAGTGTCGTGGTATCCAACTTCTGGCATCAAACTCAAAATGCTGGAGGTCAAATCAGTGTTGATGGCCTGAACTACTATCCATTCCAATTCCCTGACCGTAACGGTGGAGATCCAACCATCGAACTTGACCTTAATTTCACATCTTCAGATTTACCAGCATACTGGGACGTCAACAAACCTCACAAAGAAATGCGGGCATTCCCAATCCCTAGCGGTGGTCTCCTCTTCCCTTCCTACTACAACAACGGAAATGCTGCGTTCATGGACACATCCCTTTCATGGAACGAACTTGAAGTTCAATTCCCGTCCGAGTATTGCCAAATTGATCGCTCCGGAACATTGCACTGCGTCATGAATTCGGGGACATCATTCACCCATTACATGTCAACTGACGGTGCACAAACTTGGAGCAATTACACCTACACGCTCGGTGATACAGCCTCACAAATTGAAGAATGGGAATTCCAAGCAAACGGTGAACTTGACCTGTTCATTCTCAATGTCCGCTACCAATCCACCGAAGGACCCGATGTTGATACAGTCTACCATGTGAGAGGGTACAGCGAAGACATGAGCCCTGATACACTCACTTATATTGGCCAAGGAGACTTGGATTCAACCTCTGGAGCAGGCAACGATATTCGTTTTGATTTTGCATCACTTGGCGTACTCAACGATGGCGGGGTTG